>NZ_JBSQBM010000005.1:0-266058 GCF_059417685.1 Paenibacillus sp. LT-B23
GTACTTGAGTCCTACTGAGTTCAAGCAGAGGCACCACAAAAAAAATGTCTAGTTTAATGTTGACAATCCACATTTTGTATGGGTTGATATTAAGGAGCTACCTTCTAATACCATGCCGCTTGTGAAGAAAGCCGTGAGTAATTATCTGGAGGACATAAATTATGATGAGTATGGTTGGGAAAGTCCGTAAATTCACATTATAAGTGGTTACTTAAAAATCTTTAAATTTTAGAAGGAAAGAAAACCAGTGTAATGATGGTTTTCTTTCACTTCTTTTATGAGAATCTCTAAGCACATACCAGCTTTCAAATTCATTACAATGTCATCATGTAATCTTCAAGCAGCCTTTTATATAGTGGGGTATTTGCGTGTGAATCAAATAAATCATGCGAGCTTTCACCAAAAAAGATATCTTTATCGACTATACGTTTCAAATAAGATTGTATATCTCCTGGAGCAAATAACCCCAGTGCGTGTATAGGAAGGTCTTGGCATTGTTTAATTGCCTTATAAAAGCCAGGGGTTTCATACGGCATGACAGAACCACAAACGACTCGAATACTCGCTTTTAAAAACTCTTCTTGAAGTTGTTTTTCTCCCACTACACCGCAATCGACTACAATTAAGTTATAATCTCGATCAATCTCTCTGGTGAAGTAAAAATCCTTGTTCCTGCAAAACATAAGCATTTCCAACCTGCTCAGGTTGAAAGAGCTGCACAATATGAGCCAGATGCTTGCTGGTATTTGGCCTCCAGATAACAAGCTGCACCTCCGTGACTATTGATCCAACACACCAAATTAATTGCGGGTCGTTACGCCTGTGCGCGGATCACTCCCAGCTATGGCAATCGTGAGATTCGTACAGGTAAAACGGTTCTGCTCTTGTGCCGGCAAAGGTACAACATTATTCGTTTGAATGGGAGGGACAACGATCTTATATCTCTGCATTCCTTCCGCAGATAAGCATTCCAAGATTTCAGATTGAATGTCTTCGATTGTACACGCAGTTACCAAGTCAGTAACACCGGATTGGACTAAGTCTTTGGCAAAAGGTCCATTTACCAGTAACTCTTCATCAATCACAATCACCCTGGTATCAAACATGGTCCGAAAGGAAGAAATCGCTTGGACAAACTCGATATCATTTTCGGTCACGGCGTTTCGGTCAATGACGAAATAATTGAAGTGACTGAAACTGTGCATATCCTTAACCATAAATTGAAGTAGTGAGAAACTACCTGTGAGTTCTTGACGATCAATCCAGTTTCTTGCTCGGCAAAACCCAGTAAATTCACCTTGCCTTTATTCGTCA
Source organism: Paenibacillus sp. LT-B23 (assembly GCF_059417685.1). Classification (NCBI taxonomy): domain Bacteria; kingdom Bacillati; phylum Bacillota; class Bacilli; order Caryophanales; family Paenibacillaceae; genus Paenibacillus; species Paenibacillus sp. LT-B23. Next base: position 1,315 of record NZ_JBSQBM010000005.1, read on the forward strand.
AATATAAAATCATCACTTACACCCCTCTGAGCAAGAGCAGCACCATACCCACAATGACCAAAACCATATAGAGGAATAATTCGATAAGCTTTTTCTTCCGGTTCATGGTTAGCGACCGCCTGCCTTCCCCATATAGGCAAACTTGCACTCAGGGATATCAAAATGAATATGCAGCGCTTGGAACCGGTCATAAACAGTTGAGCAGGACAAGTCTGACCTTTAAAATAAATATGAGAAAAATAATGTACAGTATAGTTTGAGAGCTGATAAATACATAGAAACTGAAAATTTGCATATTATCAATCTTTTTTTGATGCGTGCATACATTCCTGGAAGCATTTTGTCTAGCCATCCTTTAAAATGAGAATATATGCTATTTTACAGAAAGGTTGGAGACACGAATGCCAGATGTAAAAGAAACTCTCTACTACCTAATCACTGGCCTGGAAGAATGGGAAGTAACCAAAGAGCGTATCCCGGATAATCTTCAGAAAGGCTATCGATTGCTCTCAAAAGCTCTGATGGAAGCAGAAATTTCTCCTCCGCCTGATTACGTTGCGCTACTAAAGCTGCTACAGAAACCCGCCGTCGAATGGGGGTTGCCAGAAATCGAAAGCCACATTTTTGCCCAGCCTCTTGTTGTGCCTTACATTGGTCTTTCTACAGCTGCTAGAGAGTTTAAACTGATCTATGATTCTCCTGAAGAAGCTCATGTTAAGGAAGTTTTGTCAATTCTTCAGTATTGTCGTAATACTGTTCCTCAATTGGATGAACAATATCGCAAACTACGTATCTTCCTTATTACCGAACCCGTTGTGACTCTCAGCGAGTTTCTTTCTTTTGGACATTCATTGGGTGACGTAACTCTTTTTAAGTCACTTCAAAACTGTTACGACGAAATCACACAAGAAGCATCCCGTTATCGTAAATGTCCAAGATGTGGCTGGACATTGGAGCAACGTAATCATCAATGGCACTGCGGTATTGAAGATATTTGTGGTCAGCTGCAAAGTCGGGAACAACAATTACAAGGCTGGGATACCAATGAACGCTTGTTTCGCTTGCGGGTCGGAGTACACCGATATACGTTGCTTCCAGGACTAGCCGAATTGCATGCTCATAATGATTTAGTAGAGCTTGGATACAAGGTCACGATGTTTCCAGATGTTGATCGATTTGATTTGGAAGTGAATTTGGGCCAGCGCTCCATTTATCTTGATATGAAAGATTTTAACAATCCATTTTCATTAGCCAAATTTTTTAATGAGCAGACAGCCTATCAACTTCAGAAGTATAGCGGAGAGGGAATTTATATCGTCATTCCTGAATATCGAAGGAAGCGAAATCTTGATTATGTGTTAGAACTTCGAAGATTATTAAGTCCACACGCTAAACATATTCGCATAATTGATGAGAAGGACATTGTTATGATGTTGAAGGAAGAGGTGTAATGGTAGATGAGAGTTTCATACCGAGACCGAGATTATCGAAGCCGATTCAAACGTAAACTTTCAGTATCAGGTTTATCCCAGGATAACCTTGATATTATGTACACGGTTGAACTCTTCGTAACAGGCTGCAAGCTCATTGACCCTAATATGCCCATCGCTGAGGCAAGCAGTCTTATGGCGGGACACGACTTCCCGGTACTCCCTCAAAAGGCAAATGTAGATATTGTGCATCGTATTCGTGTGTTATTTCGAGATCTTCGCTCCAAGCGGCTATGGAAAAAAATATTCCGAATGTACCGCTTGCTTCCTTCTGAGCTGTGCTTGTACGACCCTACAGAAGCTAAATGGCTTAGAAGACTCCCCACGATCTTCGCAGATCGACAGCTTTGGTATGAACAACTTTTGAAGGCGCCAATCGAAAATATTGCTAAAGATCATAGGCTTGCGGAGATAGGGACATTTTGTTATGAAACAAACGTCCCCAATAGTGAGCCGTTTACAGGGTATATCCCTTATGTTCCAGATCCGCTTCCTCAATTCTCACGTTACCGAGAAAAGAGCATCTTCCAGCTTAAACTTTCTGACGGTTTTTTTAATCCCGCCGTAGGTATTGAGGAAGCGGCGGTTAGTTCGGAGTGGAAGCACCGCGAGGGACAAGTTATTCAGCTTAAGCCACTACAAAATCAATTAGCTGAAGTACTCACATATAAAGGCATCCAGCATATTATCGGCGGCTTGGGAGCAGGGAAGTCGACATTTAGAGTTGCAGAAACGGCACGACTGGTTCAACAAGGAGCCAGGATTGGATTCATTGAGGAAAGTGTTCCCCAAGTACTTAATCGGGTGAAAGAACTGCGACATCTCGGCGTTTACGCCATTCCGATTATCGGTAAGACAGATCGCCCCAAACATCGTGATAATTACTTGAAGGCTAGACAGCATTCGATCTATGATGTTGCCGATTGGAGCAATGATGAGCATCTTGAGCTTCAGCATCTATCTGATCACTGCCTTATTCGGGCATTAGCTAACGACGAGGATCTTAGCAAAGACTATCCATGTCGCAGGATACAACAACCACCTAAGGCAACTGTCTGCTTATGTCCGTTTGCTTCGCAATGTGGCGTTTATCAGGATTATGCCAAGCTTATCGATGCTCAAGTATGGGTAACCACTTCAGCAAGCATTTTACAATCAAAACTACCGGGAATGATTGATCCATATGAGCGAACGATCTATGAGGCTATGTATGATCTGCTCGACATTATATTTATTGATGAAGTGGATGCAGTGCAAAAGCAGTTTGATGAAGCTTTTCTGGAAGAGCATGCTTTATTTGGTACATCTGAGCATTTCTTTGAGAAGCTTTTGGTCGAGACAACGCTCAAGACAGCAGGTCAATATAGTAACAGTGAAGATACAATCGTTCAACAATGGATAGATGGGTTGCATCGATTATATAAAACCATTCGTGGCGGTGTTTATCGCAAACTACTTCGTTCGCCTGAATTTGCGTTATCCTTACGTCGACGATTAATTCAATTATCGACGGAATCCTTTAGGATTAGTCGAGCTTTTACGAACACAGATGAGGCACGACAGAATTTCGAGAACAGGCTTCAACTATTCACCGAAAATCCTCTTCATGATGAGTTATATGGTGAAGTATTAAATTTATTAGGAGCGGAGTCATTTGAAGAACGTCGAACTATTTTGAGGCGGGTTATTACTTATTTAGGGGGTCAAGAAGAGACAAGAGGATCATATCGCTATCCTTATGATTGGTTGGAATTCTACTTGTATTTAAGTGTAGTTGATTACGATTTGGAAGAGCTAAAGGAGTTGTACCCCTACATTCGTTCAAAAATAGGGCTGTTCAGCGAAGTGAATATTTTCCAAAATAACCAACGTGGCTTCATAGCATTCCTTAAGGAAGCGATGACCGGCAGACTAACCGGTTATATGTACGAGGTGAAGCGAGAAGGGGTGCCTGGCACCTTCAAGACGGTCCATTATTCAGGCGTTGGTCGTCTTTTATTGCAAGATTGGAATCAAATCTTTGAGCATTCGGATGCTCATCAAGGTCCAGCAATTGTTCTGATGTCTGGTACGAGTTTTGCACCTGGTTCACCGCATTATGATGTCGATGTTAAACCTGCATGGTTACTTGAATCGAATTGGGAATCCCCCAAAATTTATCAACAATATTATCCTTTATTTGAGAACGGTTCAGAATATCCGATTGCAGTCTCCGGTCAGAATGAGGAACGCCGTAGTGAAAACTTAAAGCGGATGACAACATTACTACTCCCTAAGATTGAGCAAGAACTGGCAGAATGGAGTAAGGTTGGGCCTAAACGCAGGGTGTTGCTTATTGTCAATTCATATGACGATGTGGCGAATGTTTCAGCAGCTTTAAAATTACGGCCTGCATGGGCTGGTCGTTTCCGTCAACTCAGCCGAAGTACAGAAGGAGTAGATGAAACCGAGTTTATGCGTTCCGAACTTGAGCGTTTTGTTCAAGAACCAGCTGATGTATTGATTGCACCGATGCTCGCAATTAGCCGCGGTTATAATATTCTGGATGAAGAGAAAGGCTCATTGTTTGGCTCCGTTTTTTTCTTGGTACGTCCTTACCCGATTCCAAACGATATGGCTTATTTAATTCAATTACTTCACGCGAGTTTGCCAAGTATGTTAGCACAAATACAATCAGAAAGTTTGCATTATCATGAAGGGGTTACCTTGATTCGAAGGGAAAGCAATAAGCTTTTTCATCGGTTATACCGTAAGCCGGATTATTGGGCGTCTCTAAACCCAGAGGAAAGACAAATTATCGCTTGGTTTACGTTTGTACCCATATGGCAAACGATTGGTAGATTGCTTCGCAATGGGACGAGTGCTCGTGTTTTCTATTGTGATAGTAAATTTGATGCACAACCGTTGAATGTAGAAGATGGAGAATCAATGTTTGACTATTGGCAGAAGATCATGAGGGATAATGAGTCGAATCTTGCTTTTCGAAGCCTGTATGGACCTTTTATTGATAGTATTCAGGAAATGATGAAGGGAGAATAAGATGAGTCGTTCTAAAAGTACCAAACTGCAGCTTTTTGCCTTTGATATGGAGCTTTCCAAGTGGGATGTCGAGACTATTTACCAATTGAATATACCTGAGGTTTGGAAGGCATGGGTGCTTCAATTACGTAAGGGAAGTCAAGAAAACGAATATGCTCTGAAGAAAAGAATTAAGCCGCTTGGAGATAAGCTGAAGAGCATTTTTCCTGATTTGGTTATGGTAGATAACGAGTTCTATAAAGATATTAAGAAGCCATGGCTTCTCGCCGTAAAACCCATACGATTAGAAACTCTAATTCTCCTTGTAAAGGCTTGGTTTCTAAAGACTGCGAGTGAGGAAGGGGTTCCCGTACCTGATGAAGTTCTGTCTTCGGAACTTCAGTGGAAAACAATAACGGTTAGCCAAGCTTGTACAGAAGCTAAATCCCTATACTATAGTCTACTGCCTTCTCTCGTGGCTCATCGATTTTGTCAAAGCGAGAAAACACTGCATCTGAGGGAAGAGGATGAGCCGCTTGTTCTACGATTCTCAAAAGTATTTGCACCGAGGGAAGCAGATTGTATGTCTCAAATAATATCAACAAGAAGAGGAGAGTTCAGCTACGTTGTGCGTTTTCGTTTAAAGACTAGGGGAGGTGAGCCGAATCGATATATGCTTCTTGTCACTTTTGGTGTGCGTCGTATCATTACGAAACCTGTCAACACACAAAAATTGAAAGGCAAAATTCACAGTACGTTGCTCGTATCGATGGACAACCCGTTTACGGGCATGGATCAGGAGAACGTACGCTCCTTTGCTAGTCTTTCCTATCGAAGACAAGGGAACCAGGCCCCCTATACAAGATGGAAAGAGGGCTTGGATGAACTTTTTTTTGATTTGCTGTGGAACCAACCTTTTACGCCTGAGGAGATTATTACGAACCCGCAGCGATTTGGTGAGGGTTGTAACCCTCGCGTAATGGTCATTCACAATCAGCAAGTGTACCGATCACATCGGATTGGTTCTGGGATTAGTATTGAGGAGAAAAGACAGTTCTATGAGATTGTGGCCGAGGAGCTAAAACAATGGATGCCCTTTGCTCTAATGTCTTACATCCCAAAACCAAGGTCTGTATCTGCCCAAAATAAAGAAAAGAGCAAACTGCCCCCTATCCTTGTGCCTCATGCAAAGGAATTCATACTGGAGGTTTGGGGGCCTGATACGCTTTATAATCAAGCTATTCAGGCACTTCGAGAGAAAAAATATAATTTGAAAGCAATTGTAGAAGAGGAAGATGAGGATGTTTTTCGATTGGTATCGATGACGGGGAATCGATTGACCTTGATTAAACAAGAGCAGCAAGGCTATGTAGATGCTTTAGACGCTGCCTATGGAAACGATGCCTATATGCATCGGGTCAATTACATTGATCGGACACTTGGGCATGTCACGACTGTAGATCAAGTAACCCTATCATTAATTGAAATTTTGCCGAAAGAAAATTGGGAGAAGATATGGGAGGATGCCGATCCTAAACTTGCGGTAAGAGAAGGATTTCGACGAACAGGCCGCCTAACACAGTTTATTTATCCAGAAGGTATAGTGTTTGACGAAGATCAAGAAGGTGTGGATGAAGGACAACAAGAAACCAACTACAAACATAAGGTGTTTAACGCAATTTTGGACCTCTTATCCGATGCCGGAGTTGTTGATTTCAAACCGTTTGTCGAAATTGGTGAAGTTCGCCCTATTATATCATTTGATTTGATTCAAGCGGATCATGGAGTTTTTCCCTTACTGACTAAATTGGAGCAAGGTGCGCTCTTTGTAAGAGGCGATGGAATGGAGGAGTGGCTACCGCTTCATCAAGCTATTTTAAGCAGTCATATGTTAAAGCCAATTGCCCCCTATCTGAAGAAAGGGAAGTCACAAGTTACACGATGGCTAGATGAACAATTAAGAAGGGAGAAACTAAATACTGAAGCGTTCATACTCCTAATTGGAGCACACTTAAGAACAAAGGGGATTTGGGCATTAACGAATGACAAAGTATCTAAGGTGCAGAATCCACCGATTGCTTCGTGGATTCAAGACGATCCGAATATTATAGTGATTCGTATTAATACAACGGATGAAATTCCAATGTATGGGTTCAAGCCTTTATCGCTATCTACAGGTGTGTATTCTGATGGAACAAGCGGCCTATATTACGGGGTGGGGACAAAAGGTATTTCACAAAGAAGGATCAACAAGAAAATGACCAAGCTACATAATCCCTCCAAAACTTTTCAGCAGCCACGTGCGGTGGAATACATGCCGATGGGCTATATGGAAGAATCGGAACGCGACCGCTTAGCTTGGATTGTTCAATTCATGAGAGAGATGTGCGTTTCGTTTGAAACTACACTAACTCTCCCTTATCCCTTGAAAATGATGAAGTCGATAGAGAAGTATATGAAGCGTAAAAACCATGAGTGGAATGAAGATGAAGCAGAATTTGTCTAGGAGGACGATAGGCTGGACGAACTAACTCATCTGTATTAACCGTCATAAAATGTGGAAGATGGGCGCATCACTGATAGTGATGCCCGGTTAAGGGGCATTCCCCTTGCCTCCAACTATCTAAAATGAATCGATGGAAATATCGTTTTTTGTTTGTGTATGAATTAACAGTTGGGGTGACAGACTAATTCCAACCCTTGCATTTGGTGGTGATAAAATGAGTCCTAGCCCAACAATTGATCAATACTTGCTTTCAACTTGTTTATTTGTTATCGATGAATTCAATGAGTTGTATAAAGACAAAACAAAAGAAGAGTTGAAAAAAATTGCCGATGAAAATTATAATGAAATGGATATTTGCGTACGCATTGGGTATCCTTTTCGGCATATGGCTCATTATACTGTGGGCGATACCAAGAGGAAAGCTGATGGTAAGTTGAACCATGATATTTATGTGAAAACAAAGAACTTTAAAATTGAAGTGAAATATCTAAAAAATTGGAAAAGCGCGTCTGGGACGAATTCTGCAAGTAAGAATTGGAGTGTTTATCAAGATGATTTCGACTGGTTGTCGGCTGAAATACAGGGAGGAAATAAGGGCAAGAGAGCATTTCTAATTGGTTGGTTTAATTGTGTTACTAATTTTTCTTCTTTAATACAATTAGGAGACAGAAAAACTGCAGGCAGTAAACCGCTGGCAAGTGAGCAAAAGATATGTTTTTTCCCTTTTCTAAGGAAAAAAAGTGTTCCTACTTTTACCAGTGACCTCGTTTATAATTATAATAGTGCATATAAAATCTTCCCCGTAATCTCGATTGGTGAAGCTAGTGTTGATTATAACTGCCTATTCTTAGGTAATGAAAATGATGTATTTCACTTCGCTATATACTTCTGAAGCAGCAGAGTGATTCTAAAAAAAGGATTTGGCATTTTTGGATAAGAAGATTTTTCATATAAACGCATTATATAGATTTAACGTGTTTCAGCCATTTCCATGAGCCTTCACCTGGTTCATACAGACTACGCTTCGGTAAAAGAACATGACGAAGCTTCGAGTACAGGAAGAAAGGGATAGATTTCATTGGCATGACGTAAAACGCACCTAGCATACAGTTTTTTTATATTACTTGTTATCATATTGTGAAATTTAAAATTTTTATCAAGGCTAGCTAAATCTGTAGGATGTAGTCTCAGTATCCGTTCCAAAGCGTAATGAACCGATGTGATAAGTATGTTAGGGAAGAAGATGTTTAAAACTATGGATAGTTCCAGAGACTGTCCTCTGTTTTTATGGTATACAATTCTATTGATCAAAATTGAGGGGAATACATTATTGACAAGGGGCTTGGTTATGCATGTAGCTATTTTTGAAGAACTTATAAAGATCAAAAAAAGATCGTATTTCGATTTGTAGGAAGAATACACGCATTTAAGAGGGCATCATGGTTGCCGTCCAATATCTGTGGAAAGCTATTATCAAAATGGTATAGTTCCAATTGAAAAGGAATTAGCAAAAGAAGAGGCATTAATACGCTTGAAAGATAAATGGATTACAGAGGATAAAATACTTAATATTTTCGACGAATTATGGAATGAATTGGAGCATCCACATAAATCTGTTTGGCTTACTTATTCTCAAAGGGAGCTTATTGAAAATTGCGGACATTATTTAATTTACGGGAGTGAATTCATTTGTGGGATGGCAGCACAGTTATTTTGTCAACCTAACTTAAAGAAAGTAGGAATACTGACAATATTCTCTAGTGATATACCGCTACAAAATATCCCGGAAGATTATTTGTCAGCTTTCAATCAGAAAATTAGATCGCAGGACTCATCTGGAGGTTTTCGACTCAATAACAAGGTGTTGCCGAGCGAAATAGTTAGTCACTCTCATCCCAATCGTATTATAGATCCATTGGATGGTTTTATTGCTTATAATTATAATTTATAAAATATCATCAAATAAATGGGGATTATAAATATGAGGTATTCAAAAAGGAAACTAAGAGAATTGTCTACGGCAAAGGAAGTGAAAGTCAGTAGCCTTTCTGATTACATAAAGCTGTTTTCGGATGGCCGATTTGCTAACTGTATTTTTAGAGGCGAACCTACTAATTATCATGAAACAGTTTCCTCTGCATTAAGAGAGTATAGGCCCGGTTTTGAAAATTCAAAGGTAGAATACCCGTTTATTAAAATGAAGAATGACTTCAAAAGAGAGGTATGGCATAAACTGAGTCAAGATGAACGAACTGATTTTTTGGCGTTTGCTCAACACCATGGAATTCCGACTAATTTAATTGACTTTACTACATCTCCGTTAGTTGCGTTATATTTTTCATGTCAACCATATAAGAATCGTGAAGATGAAAATTTTGACGAAAGCAAAAGCTTTATTTACATTTTACAAAATAAAATTATCGATATCACAGATATCATCGCCCAAAATGAAGACACTAATATCCTTGAGCTTTTTATCCAAAACAAAAGAAGTTTGTTGGTTAATTTTTACGAATGTTTTTGCAGGTATGAAAAAGAATACCCTTTAGATTTCTATAAAAAATTCAAACAATTAAATAAAGATTGGCATTATTATTTTCGAAAGGCACGCTTGCAGTCACCATTCAAATCAAAATTCCCTGCCTATAATGGGGGGGGTTATAAAAAAGAAATATTGCTTAGCTACGATGTGCTTATAACGGATGAAAAAAAATCAATCTTTAAAGAAATCGAAGAAAATTATGAAGAAATATTTATTGAGGTATTGTTCTATACATTGTATTTACAGAAGTTTTTAACCCAAATAACAGAACATGCAGAGCCAGTTTGGTGGATAGATTGTATGCCTAATTTTATGTATTCACCTATCCTCTCCTTTGAAAGAGGACGTAATCAGCAAGGACTTTTTATTTATCAAACTTACCTTTCATTTAAAGAAAGTGTTTATAATACACCTATACTTTCACAACAAAGAACTTGGGCCGATACAATTATAGTCGTAGAAAACAAAGATGAAATATTGAAGGAATTAGACTTTATGGGTATAAATAAAAAATTCATCTATGGTGATTATGATAATATCGCCAGTTACATCAAGCAAAGGTATCAGTAAATAAAAGAAGAATGGGAGTGTGATGGATCACCCATAGCTATCATGCTCCCATTTGTTTTTTTGTGCTAATACCTCATTCTGTATTTCTGCCTCCTCGCTATTCGGCTTGGGTAAAATAGACTGCGATTTTATATGGAGGGCGGGCATGATAAGCTGGTTATCATCGCGAAGTCCCTATGCTTCTTCGCGGCTTTCGCGAGTACTCATGCCCGCAGAGGCTCCATGTCAAATCGCTCTATTAACCTATCAAACGTGTCATTAACCACCCAGTATAGCGAAGAGCCGTATTTCTTTCTATAGTGAAGGTGAGATAAAATCACTTATTAAGTGTTTATACACTTGAGTATTGACTTCTGTATCAAATAAATCATGAGAGCCTTCGCCATATAAAATGTTTTCGCTGATGTTACGCTCCATATATTGTTGAATATCTCTTTGTACATACAAAGCTAATGAATGAACGGATAACTCGTTACAACGTTTAATAGCTCTGTAAAAAACTGGGATCTCATACGGCATAGCCGAACCACATAAAATCCGTACATTAGCTTTTACAAAATCCTCTTGAAGTTGCTTCTCCCCCAATACACCGCAATCCACCACTATGAAGTTATAGTTCCGATTGAATTCTTTGGTAAAATAAAAGTCCTGTTCCTGAATGACATAAGCGTTCTTGTCCTGCTCAGGTTGAAAAAGCTGTACGATATGAGCCAGATGCTTACTGGTATTGGCCTCCAGATAACATGCGGAACCTCCATGACTGTTGATCCAACAGACCAAATTAATTGCGGTAGTCGTTACGCCTGTTCGCCGATCACTCCCAGCTATAGCAATCGTGAGATTGGTACAGGTAAAACGGTACTGCTCTTGTGCCGGCAAAGATACAACATCATTTGTTTGAGCGGGAGGGACGACAACCTTGTATCTCTGCATTCCTTCCGCAGACAAGCATTCCAGGATTTCAGATTGAATGTCTTCGATTGTACACGCAGTTACCAGGTCAGTAACACCGGATTGGACTAAGTCTTTGGCAAAAGGGCCATCTACCGTTAGTTCTTCATCAATCACAATCACCCTGGCATCATACATGATCCGAAAGGAAGAAATCGCTTGTACAAACTCAATGTCATTTTCGGTCACGGCGCTTCGATCAATGACGAAATAGTTGAAGTGGCTGAAACTACGCATATCTTTAACGACAAATTGCAGGAGGGAGAAACTGCCCGTGAGCTTCTTGACGATCAACCCAGTTTCTTGCTCGGCAAAATCCAGCAAATTCACCTTGCCTTTATTCGTCAAATATAAAATCATCGCTTACACTCCTCTGAGCAAGAGCAGTACAATACCCACAATGACCAAAACTATATAGAGGAATAATTCGATAAGCTTTTTCTTCCGGTTCATGGTTAGCGACCGCCTGCCTTTCCCATATAGGCAAACTTGTACTCGGGGATATCAAAATGAATATGCAGCCGCTTGGAACCGATCATAAACAGGGCATGTCCTCGTTTTTTACTGGCTAGTAGTTCCTCTTCGGCATCCGTCAGGTTATAGAGTTCCCGTGTTTCTTGCAGGTTTTTCCCGTCCGTCCCCATGATGATCTTGATGCAGGGAATATCCAAGAGCGCTTGCCCATACATTTTTACTTCCGGTGCGAGGAAGTCTACGACACTGTGTGAAATAATCGCCAGGCCGGATTCATATTTCCGGGCGCGTTTCTCGACATTCCGCAAAAACACCAGACTTTGGGGAACGTTCGGGTCAATCATCAAATAGCTTTCATCGCAGATGAGCAGCACCCGTTCTGAGCGGTCTTTGGACATTTGCTCCCAGCACCAGGAGAGCAGATTGAAATATTGCGTTCGTTTGATATTATCCGAAGTGTTTTGAAGCGTGTGGGTATCTAAACAGATGCAACGGGAATGGGTTTCAATCGTACTGTGACCGTTCCATAAAAAAGAATCCCCACCGTTCGCTATATCATAGAACAGCAGGGATAGCTCTTTATAGACTTCGTCGCCAAGTGTTGTTTCTTTACCATGAATCAACTCGTACAGGTCTGTGAAAGTGGGGAAGTCGGTATTACCCAGCGTCGAAATATCCGTAGTCCAGGTAATCTGAAACTGGTTGTACAATTCAATCAGGCATTGCTTGAGCACTGCTTTTTGCATCATGGTCAAGTCAGGGATGTAAAGATTAAAAAAGATTTCAAGATTTTTCAGATGTAAAGCCATATCCGACATGCCATTGCCTTCATCCTTGTAGAGCGGATTTTCCTCGCCTTCTTCGTCACGGGGAGCGGGGCGAATTTGCAGTGGGTTGATCTTCCCGTTGGAGCCGCCGCCCGCATTGATCCAGTCGCCATTTAAGCTCTGGCACAGTTCCCTATACTCCGACTCCGGGTCAATGAAAATGAGCTTGGTCCCCATAAAATACTCGCTCAGGGCAACATGTTTTACCGCTGTTGATTTTCCCACGCCCGCAACGCCCATAATGACGATGTTGGAATTGGTACGGTCATTGCCGCGTTGCCAAGTATCGATAATGACCAATCCGCCGTGATTATCCTTGGCAAAATAGTATCCAGTTTCATCACTAAAGCCGCTGCTGGCAAAGGGGAAGCCCCCGACAAACGTACTCATTGGAATGATCCGATTGACGATAGGTTCAATTTTTTCGTTGGCTGGATAGGTAGGAGAGAGATGCCGCAATCCTTCCTTTTGTAAATTGGCAAGTGTGCGGATTTTGCACTTCATCATACTCAGGGTGTTCTCCATCCGGCGGCATACGCGACTAAAACTTTTCTCATCATCGGCAAGCGGCATAATGGTGACATTCATGAGTCCTACCGTTTCCCCGTGTTGGTCAATCTGTAGCATGACTCGCTCTCCGTCATTTGCCGCTTTTTCGGCCCGCTGTCGGGTGAGCGGGTCTTTTGCACTTTCGGCAGCGCCGCGGTTTTGGACAATCGACTTGGAGATGGCTGAGATCAGGGCGCTGTTGTCGGTAGGTTGAAAGCCGATGGAGACGATGGTGCTGGGGATGTTGGTGATTTTGGAGAGCCAGCCGACATCTACTTTTTGCGGGTATTGAATAATACCATACACCTTGGCATTGTTTTCACCGAGGATAAAACGATTGCGCTCAAATTCCAGCCCCATAGGTGTAATGACATTCAGCAGCGACGGATTGGTAGACACTTCGACATGTTCTTTTCGTTTCATTATATTTGCCCACTCCTATTTTTTGGAGAGTATCCAAAACGGACCACCAGAAGCAGCGTTTTGGCGAGCCTCCTGTAAGATAAGATCAAGGTCCCATTCCTGACTGCTTCGTTTCTTGCTGGCCGGATCTGCGATCAGAATTTTGCCTTCCGCCGTCACGCCACGCAGCACCATAAAATGCCCTGACGAGGTGAAGTGGCCTTTGCTCATAATGGCAATGACTAGCTTTCCGCTTGACAGGGCATTCACAATTTTTTGTGCTTCCTTGGCACTACTGCCTTCCACTTGCAGCCCAAAATGTTTGCCGCCTTCAGGGATCAGGGAATGATAGCTGCCATTTCCTTCAGCCCGATAACCGTTCTGGTACGCCCAATTCGCCATCGTCACCGGATCAACCGTCTTTCCGATAAATGTGGAAACCACCATGGCCAAGGAAGTAGGTCCGCAACCCGCTTCCCCAATAGTGCCGCTGGTTCCGTACATCATATCCGCCCAGCGGGAGTCCATTTGGTTGTAGTACACCACTTCGGTTTCTCCTGATTTCAGGGTTACACCTTCGTACTGTTGTCCCTTGCTTTCTTCATACCCGTCTTCCGTATCCTGCAACATTTGGGTGAAACCGTAGTCGGTTCGTATTTCGGTGACATACGGCATTTCGTTTTCTTGGAACAGGCTTCCCAGCAGTTGAACAGGTGCGGTCAGAATTTGCAGGATCATGGCTATAAGCAGCAAAAAGGCGATAACCGGCGCTAGAATAAGCAGCAACATTCGTTTGCGGGCTTGTTCGTCGGTAGCTACTTTAACGGCTAATTGAGCAATGATTTTGGCAGTAGCAGGGTCAACGGCCATACATTCCACCTGCTTCAGTTAGAAAGGGGATCATCGCCTCCTGATCGGTGGTTTCCAGATGTGTGTAACCCGGATTATGGACCAGATTACATAGCCGGACGATATCATGCTGTTTTAATATCTGGACTTGCACCTGGCAATCTTCAAAGTGTTGAGCCAAGCTTTTGATGCGGAGCAAGGTTTCCCGCTCACCTTCCGGTTCAAGCCGATTCCAAACGGACATATAAAATTGCCGCTCTACGACTTCCCCGGAAAGGGCAAACGTGTTCATTTCCAAAATCTCATGCTTGAGTAACTCTTTTTGCTTGGGGTCGTCTGTGTTGAGTAATGCCGTTAATTGTGAAATGAGGGGAGAAATATCCACTGGTCGGCTGACGGCGATAAATTTAAACGGAAACTGGACGGTGGACAGCTCGGCTGTCAGCATGTTGATAGACTGTTTCTTTTCACTCTTGCTGAGCAGGTCAATGCTAATGGGGATGATCTTCAAAAAACAGAGCACCAAACCGTCCTGCGTATATAAGTAATGTCCACGAATATCTTTTACGTTGATAAATTCATGGGCCGATTGCTGCTTGGTATCAGGTGAAACACTACTTTTGCGGGTACTCATTTTGAGGTAAAAAAAGACTGCACCCCCGCCAACAAGGCAGAGGAGCAGCATGATAATCGGTAGTAGCATGGTTGTACCACCTTCCGTGTAAGGAATCTATTTTTTGGGAGCGATATGCCAATCCGAGAACAGATTACCCTTGATTTGAACACTGTCTGACACATTGAGAGAAAGCATACCGTCTGGGGTCCAAGCATCGATGATGTTGGTATAGGGGGTATAGTTGCCATCTGGAAACCAGATGGGAGTAAAATGCACTCTTCCGTTATACGTGGAATACTTGTTTGGCTTGAGTTTGAACGTGGAGTTGTATCCGTTTGTTATGCGGTCATACAGTCGCCAGTAGGTTTTATAGTGAAATTCAGGAAAATAGGCAACCGCATGTTGAGCACCTGTAAGATGAGAGCTTGGGGCATTGGAGGATAGCTGTGTAGCGATCTCCATATTTACGCCATAACCAGATTTCATGGTATCTCTCTGTGCAGTAGGTGATTTGGTATCCGGCGTAACTGTTCCATTGGCGGATAAAGTAGCGGAATAGCTCGTCCACTCATACTCCCACCATCCTGGGCCATCTTCCTCGGAATGCCAATGAGCGGACCAGATTTCCCATGTAGCGGATGTTCTTTGTGAATGGGAGGGGACACTTGGTATGGAGAAGGAATTGTTTCGTTCTGTTGCTGTAGGATTCGGTGGCGGATTTTGATCTAGGCTTATTATTTTGGTTTTGATGGTGTTTTGACTAACCCAGCCCTGGCTGGCCCTGACCTGAATCGTTACCGTTTGTGGTGTGCTTGGTGTGTGCCATTTGCACCAGACGACTTGGCGTTCCCCTTCAGGGATGACAATCCCGGTAACGGTATAGGTGCTTCCCATGATATGAAAAGTGACCTCCGCAGGGTCTTCGGGTGTAATCTTCCTAGCTGTTGATAAAAAAATCGGGGTGATTACATCTGTATTGGTTCTATATTCATACTGGATGTCTGTCTCCACGGGAGGTGGGGGAAGTTCTTTAAACCGAACAATTCCCAAACCCAGGGAAGAGATGATTTCCGAATTGCTTACCCGTTTGTTGCTGGAGCCGGACCAGGCGGGGAAACCTAGATCTGGCTTTTCCAAAAACATGGCCAGCGGCAAGTTTTTATGTGTTAAGCTGACCATCTTTGAGCGTAAGCCGCCGTTTAGGATTTGGTCATACAGAGCAGCCTCATGAGCGGTCATGCCCATTTTGGAGCCTTGAAAAGTTAGGTAGGCGATGGGTTCCAGTAAAAGGCGGTAATTACCGTTGGTGAGGGTATCGAAGTCAACTCTTGAAGAAGAGGCAATACTGCGTATCACCTGTTCATCAGTAAAGTATCTTTTTATAGCTGTAATACTGGAAGCTGAACTGTCTGAGCTAATAATGGTAGGTATGGGCTGACTGGCCTTTTTATACGTATAGCCGCCGTTCCTTGGCATTAAATGAGTGCCGTTTCGATAATGGATTTTGCTCACTTTTCCAAAGTGAAGTAAATTTTCTGGTATAGTTTTATTAGTATAATCAATAGGTGCAGATACTGGTTTTTCGTCGCTTGCCCGAATTACAGTAATTCTTACACCATCGTATCCGGGAATCCATTTATTTTGTGAGGTGCCGTTTCCCATACCTCCGCCGCCATTATCAATGTTTCCATCGCCTGTGGCGTATGAAGAGGATGCATAAAACAGAGAGGCGATCATTACGCAACATATAATATTGAAAAGTTTTCTCAAACTTTATTCCTCCCCATAAAAAAAGAGAGTGCGTTATGATTTCGCACTCTCTTTTAAGAAATGAACAGATTTATTAGTTTAATCCATGTTTCCAATTTTGTTACCATTCTCATACATATCGTTTGCGGTTGTTCCTTGATTCGGTCCGCTATCCTCTACCCATCCAAAACCAGGAAACCATACTTGTCCCTTACTATTTTTGTCTCCAGCCTTCGGTTCACTTTTTTCCTTCTTAGCTGGCTGTGAAACTTTTTTGCCGTTACTAGGAGAAGTAGATTTGTTCTTTTGAACAGTTGAGGTTTTCGGCTTCGGTTTCGGAGTTTCCGTAGGTTTTGGAGTTTTTTTAGGTGTAGTAATCGGAACCTCCACATGCTGTTCTTTAACTTCCGGCTGTAAAACAGGCATATCAGTAACTGTTGGCTGTTCCTTGATTTCAGGAACGACAACAGGAGGGGAAGAAGGCTTAGATGAAGGTGTAGGTTGCACGGACTCCTGTTTATTGAGGGTCTGCATATGATCTGCTGGTTGTTTTTTCGGTACATTAATGGTCACAGAGGTGGGAGCTTGGGTTGCCGGAATCTTGGATACGGGCTTAGGATCTTCTTTGTTCCAAGAGCCTATAATGAATACTGCTGATAGAAGGCATACGACCGATATTCCCGAGATCAAAATGATCCGTTTGGTCTTCGTCGAAGGCTTTGACACAGACGTTCATCTCCTTAAGGTTATTGAATGGGAAAGATCCATGTACACAATAGTTATACTTCTATTGTAATGTATAAATTTGTAAAAACCAATAAAACAAGCTCAGATAAGTGTGTCAAAACTTTGGCGTATAACCTGCCTTTACTGTCAAACTGGATTTCATCGGCGGTAGAGCATTCCAGCCAAAGGACAAGGGAACCTCAAGTGTAATTGTCGCTTCAGCCTCAAATTTAGGAACGGCACTGGGAGAAGCGGGGGCAAAGGGAGCATTGTGAACGGTGATGCGAAGATATGACACTGAATATTCCTTTTCCGTACCGGCATATTTTATATGTTCGTTACCTTCCTCGGAAAGCCCCAGTGTTTGATCCAGCCGCGAGAATACATCCCCGGTGCTTACCTGTTCTTCCCACATATCCGCTGGGCTTAAGATATAGCCCCCAGAATACCCCTCTCGCAGCCCATTGTAAACTTTCGCATAGTTTTCCGTGGATACGGCGAGGATGGAGCTTTGTACCGCATCACGCACACCGGATGCGATGATAACTAAACGCATATATTCAAAAATGACGCAGGATATCATCAAGATCGCCAATACCGCTGCAATGGCCAGTGGAAACCCATTACCGTAATTATTGCGAATGTGCTTCATTTCCAATACACCTCTGACTTCCCTGTAGCCTTGGCGATCAGATCAATGGGGAAGGAAGCAAAGTCTCCAAATAGTCCGATATTTACTGTCGATTGCAAGGTCACAGTGACTTCTTCATCGATTTGCAGGTTTCCCGCCCTAGACCAGGAGATGATTGGATTTATCCCTGTCTGACTTTTTAGCTGCAGAGCCCGGCTGTTAACTTCGGTGTCTACTCTGCCACAGATTTCAGCTTCCCGCACAAGCTCGTTGGCAAAATGGTCCAACTGATTTTTAGCGATAAACACGGGAAACACTTTGACCGTCAAAGCGATTCCGAGCATGACAACCAGCACAAGCACCACAACATCGATATAGCCTTCGCCTCGTTTGCTTCGTAGAACAGGCAACATCTGCGTTCCTCCCTTCAAAACAGATTACCAAGGGCCTTCATGATTTCCATGCCGATAATGACCAGATACATGAGTAGAAAGCAGCCCAGCATGTAAAAGGAATATTTACGGATTTTGCCCGGGCGCTTCATGGCAATGAGCTTGAGCCGCTGGATTTCCAGCAGCTTAAAATCATGGGCCAGCATTTCAAAATAAACCGTTTCCTGGTCACCCCGCTGGACGGCCAGCAAGCCACGGACAATATCTGACAGCATGGTGCTGCTCATTCGGGTCTCCAGGCGGGTCAAAGCTGTTTCATGATTGCCGCTTTTCATATCGGCTATCGTAATTTCAAGCTCGCTGGCCAGGCTTGCTCCAGCATTTTTACGGTATGTTTCCAAAATCAGCAGGACATCCCGCGTGGCTTTTAACTCTTGAGCAATGGTGGAGGCAAAGCGCGGCAGCTCATATTCAATTTGTTCCCGTTTCTTTTTTAGGGTCTGGTCGGCAGCCTGTATCTCTTTGAAGAACACACCTATCGAAAGCAGAAGGAGTAGCGGCGAAAGCAAGGGAATGAGCAGCAGGCAAGGGATGATAGTTAGCGCAAGGAGGCCGGACTTCACAACGGCCTGAGCATAATACGTCGCGGGACTCAGTGGGATTTCAGCGGATTTTAGCATAGCCGCTGTCTTTCGTTGTTTGTAATCACTGAGTTTTATCCATGGAGTCAGACGGGAGGCTAATTCGGTAATCAGTGCTTCCAGCGGTTGTTTTTTTCGCTTCGAATATTTGGCGGCTTGCATGACTGTGCGTGACGCAGCTAATGAGGGCAGCTTGAGCCACTCCGCAGTAAGAAAATAAGCTCCGGCTGCGAACAGCAAGCCGAAGCTCAACAAAATACCATACACAGACTTACCTCCTTTATCGTTCATATTCATCCCGTTCCGTGTCTTGCGGATAGCCGTCATCATAGGTCCAGTGGTTTTCAGCCACAGTATCCGGATAGAAACCGGGAATTTCGTTAACTCTCGCAGAACGGAGCGGGATGCTTTCATAGCAGATTTGTTTATCCGAAGGCTGCGGCATTTTTTGCAGTTGGGCCATTGAAGCATAGGTTCCGTTTGCGATAATGAAATGATCCAATACCGAAATATGCAGTGGATCGAAGATGGAAACGAGACGCTCAGTCAAAATCAGGTCTTCCATACTCGGCTTGAGGGAACCGCCGGGGTGGTTATGGGCCATAATAATGGATGCACAGTCGCAATTTAAAGCGGCTTTTAAGACTTCGCGGGGATAAACCTGCGCCATATCGACACTTCCCTCGCTCATCACACGTGCCTCAATTAAGTGATTCCCATTGTCTAAGAAGGCTACCATAAATTTTTCCTTATCCTTTACCCGGCCAAGCTGAGCGGAAAAGAAAGCTCCGGCGATGTCTGCTGACTTAAAGGGGACTTTTCCTTGGCTTTCTTCCAGTTTGAGCAGTTTGTAGGCTACGAGAAATTGATTGAGCGATTGAAGTTTTTCAAGCTGCCGGGGAGTGGTTTCGATCACATGGGGATGCTCCAGCAGGTTGAACAGATTATGCTCCTTGGCATAGTGTTGAAGCTTTCGTTCAGACATTCCAGTCAGAGCGGATAGGCCTTGAATAAAGCTGGATACACGGCTCGGGTCATAGGTAGGAGTCATGGGGAGGTTCCTTGTCTGATTGATCAACATCCAGTGTCTTCTGATCTTCCGTAGGTGTCAATTCCTCTTTTCCGTACAGGACAAGCCGTACGGCTTGAAGCTGGGTAAGTGTATCCGGGGGGAAGTCCAATTCTTCCAAGCGTTGAAAAAAACCTCTTGTTCCGTATTTCTCCAAACCCTGCTGAATTTGAGCGGGAATCGGCAGGGTGGGAAACAGCAGCTTTTCAAGAAGCAAGGCGGTTTGTTTCAGACTGTTTGGCTCTAAGGGAGACTCTGGCATAATGATTCCTCCTAGTGAAATGTAAGCTTCATCGCTGATATTCAATCGGGCGAGTTAAACGAATGACGGCGGCGAGGGAAATCAAGATCGTCAAGGCGCAGATCGCCAGAATAGATTTACCCGTTGCGGTATAGACCAGGGTATGAAACCAATCCTTGTTAAGAAAATACATGAGCGGAATATTGCCGATCAGGAGAAGTGCCATCGTAATAAATTCTTTGAGCGGTTCGTAGAGTAAATAGTCCAGTTCCGCTGAAACCACCCGCATATCGGATAGTTTGGAGATGATCGGGGTAAGGGTAGTCTTGAGGGTGACGTCCTCCTGGCAAGCAATCACCGCATCACACCATTCCTGAAAGACAGTATTGGAAATTCGGTTCTTCAGCTCAGTCAAGGCTTGTTGCAGATTGGAGTTAATCAGCTTGGACTTAGCCAGAAAGGACTGAAATACATCCACTACGGGAGGATGCAGATAGCTGACATTTTCCTCTACAGCAGAAATAATGCTCTCGCTGCGTAAGTAGGAAGTCGTAATCACTGACAAAGCAGTTTCCAGTTCCGCATTCAGCCGCTTTTTGTAAAAACTTGCGCTAAACAGAACCATCCAAAAGGGCAGCAAAGCCATTCCTCCCGCCAACACCGGCAGCATAAACCAGTTATTCAATAGAAGCGAGAGCAGCGCTCCCACAATGAAGAGAGTAAGCGAACAGAAGCAAAGCCTGCCAAAAGCTTCTTTTCTGCCTGTTTGCTCTAGCATCATTCGAACCTCATGAATGGTGAGCCGGATGCCCTTCATCTTTTTGGGATGCTGTACTTGATGTGTTCGTTTTCGCAGAGAAGGCTCTCGAAAGTGTAATCTTGGGGTGAGACGAGTCAACGTATGAATCATCGCAGCAGGCGATAAACGGAATACAAGAAAGAACCCGGAAGCAAGTCCGATAAAGGCAACGATCAGCAGTAGGGTCATGAAGCATCCCCCCCGATCAACGGTTGCAACAGGCTTAACGGCATCCCGTTTTCCAGTAACCGTTTTTGCAAGTTTGCCGAGATACTTTGAACTTTCTCGTAAGTCCCGGTAATCTGAATTTTTCCATCTGCTACAGTGTTGAAAGAAACGGCATAACGAAAGAGCGTACGAATCTCTCTGCTGCCATCGGGTAAAATCTCGCACTCCGTCACTTCCATGACCTTGCGAGAGTTATCCTCCAGCTTTTTCACGAACATGACAATCGGAAAGGCTTCGGTGACGAGGTTGTACAGAGTGTTGTCGTTCATATCATATTTTTGCTTGCAAAGTGTGACCATCCGGTAGTAGGTTGCCAGGCATGAATTGGCGTGAGTCGTTGTAATGACTCCATGTCCGGTGCGGGCTGCTTCCTGAGCGGCAAAGGCTTCTGATGATTTCATTTCCCCGACACAAATAATATCCGGGTTGGCAGTCAAGGCATATTCCAGCAGCTTCTCCTGGTCAATATTTTGCCTACCATCTTCGCTGTATCGGGTTACGGTATGGACGACATTGTTCTGCACCTGTCCGTGCTCATCTTCCACTACGAGGTCAAACTCACGTGTGCCGTTTTCAATGGTGAAAATCCGCTTGTCGTAAGGAATGGTTGATAATAGCCAACTCATCAAGGTCGTTTTTCCGCTGCCTGTAGCTCCGGTCACGCAGATCGATAAGCCGTAACGCAGACAAAGGCTCAGGAAATCCAGCATTTCCGCTGTAGCCGTTCCATTGCGGACAAAATCCTGTTTGTTCAACTTTTGTGGGTTGATGATCCGAATGGATGCAGCCACGCCTTTGTCCGGATCGGTAATCGGTACACCAAAAACCGTGATGCGGATATTGTTCGCTAAATGACCTCGGACCATCGGCTGGGAGTGATCGAAAATCATACCCGATTTATGGAGCAGACGGCGTACCACATCGATAGCATGTTCCGGGGAGGCGAATTGTTCCGACGCCGGAAGGATGCGCCCATCCGTATACGTGATTTTCACATCCTTGTAGCCGTTGATATTGATCTCTTCCACATCACGGGAAAACAAATAGGGGGTTAAAAAAGAAAACTCGGCCATTTCCGCATACAACCGTTCAACCAATTCATCGAAGGAAAGGCCCTCTACACTCAAGCGATAGTCCGTCAAATATTTACTGGTGTATGAAATGATTTGCTGCTTCTGTTCGTCGGCATTTTTAGCGATGAGTGTGGCGTATTTTCCCGAGAGATACTCTTGCACCTCTTTCAGCACGTCGGGGAACGGTTTCTGACGGTTATTGGCCTGAAAGAATAGCGATGCTCCTTTCATGATCGCACTCCTTTCCATTTATCTCTGAGGGAGGAGAGGAAGGGTTGCTTTTCTGTTTTTAGCGGGTTGTCCATAAAGCGCTCTGCGATGTTCTGAATGGTCGTTTGATAAGATCGGGTATCCTTTCCTTCGTAAGCATCCAGCAGCCGCGCCGAAAAAGATTGTTGTTCAAGCAAGGGCAGATAAGGCAGCAGATGATGAATACCGCCAAACACATTGCTGTACTGCACACTGTCCTGGCCCGCTTTTACGTTGGAGAGAAGATGCAGATGATTTTCGGTATGAAAGCGGGAGTCAGCCAGCAGTGGCAGATGTGAAGCAAAATACACCAGGCTTTTTAGGGTGCATTCATGCACCCTGAATACTTGATCCGCCACTTCGAGTGCAGCTACGGACAACGGATCGGATGACAGCAGACTGGAGCAATCCACAATGACGACATCTGCCAAGTGCCGCGCCAAGGTGAAGAAATCGACGGCTCGTTCCTTGGCATAGCTGGCATAGCTAAACGCGTTATCGCCGTGAACATAGCCGATCAATGCCAGATGGGCAAAAGGTTTGCAAGGAATGAGATGCTGTAAAATGGTTTCCTGCGATAAGGAGGGGAGGCTCAGTAATCGACCTAATGACTTTTCTTTGGAGTTTGCATCCGTCAGCAGGGTAGGAACGGCAGGGCAGACGGCATCACAGAAAACGACCAGAACATTGATTTTTTGAGACGCGAATTCCCGCGCCAGTTTGATGGATGTTATCGTCTTTCCGCTGCACGGACTGCCCCATACGGCAATAATCTGATGCTTATTCATGATCAGTCTCCTTGTCTAAAAGAGCTTTTTGAGCGAGGTATTGATCCTGCTTGGCGACAAATGCTTGTGCTGTAGCTTGATCTCCCCGATAGACCAGAACGGCATGAAGCTGACCTTTAATCTCCATATCGGCTAGAAGTTGCGCCTGGTCGAGCTGCACCAACAGCGTAAGTGTGGAGGGCAGTTCTTGTTTGTCTTCGTCTGCTGATGGGGCGCTTAAGTTTGTTTCCTTATCTGCACCACTTCCTGTCGTTGCGGCTAGCACTTCCACATATTGCAGCTCAGGCGGTAGACTGGTTGTTTTCATTTCACCGTAATCGGAAGCAATCAGGGTGATAATATCCCCGGCTTGCAGCTTGCCCGACAATCCGGCCGCAAAGCTTTTGATCGTAATGGACATCGCCTGTTTGGTTCCGTCCAGACGGCTTAGATAAGAAAATTCAGTAGGAGAAGTGGCGGATAATTTGCTCGAAAGAATGTAGTCGCCTTTTTGCAACGTAGCTTCGGCATATTTGCCGATGGCTGCATCCAACGTTGTCACGACATTGGAGGGTAAGTTATAGGCCCCAACTTGAGCGATTTCCAGCTTGTCCTTGGTAATCTGCTCCCCTTGTGCAATTTCTTTTGTGACTCTGACGATTTTTGTCTGCGCCCGTAGTGATTGATTAAAGAGTGGGGTTAAGCCGAAGCAAATCAGGAGGGAGAGGATGATGCAGCCTATTCCCAGAACGGTACGGTTTTTGAACCAATGCAAATGACATTCCTCCTAGTTAAGATGAATGATCCAAAAAGCAACAATGCCGCCTACGGCCAAAAAAGGCGCAAGCGGCATTGCAAGGTTTTTTGTACTTTTGAAGCCGGATATAAAGTGCAATACTATGGAGGCGATTAGGGTCAGTGACAGTCCAATGATGGTTTGCAGTATTCCGCCACTGACCCCTAACATAAAGCCGCAAGCGGCCATAAGCTTGACGTCGCCACCGCCAATCTTCCCATTAGATAATACCGCAGCTACGTAAAAGGGGAAGCTGGCCACGAACATTCCCAATATTGCCGGGAGAAAGGAGATGTTAATGAGGCCGACTCCTAGTATCCCCAAGGAGAGCCTATCGGGAATTTCCCGAGTCCGTAGATCTTGAAGGCTAGCCCATAATAGAAGGCCAGCAAACAGTATGCCTTTTAGCAAGAACATGGGAGACAAGCCTCCTTTATGGCTTGCAGGGCCATTCATCCATTGCACAGTACGGATACACTTTTTGTCCCTTGGCAAAACGGACCATATGCTTCATCTGATCCAGCACCGATAAATTCATGCGGTCCTTGGTGGTCATCATCACCGAAGCCGAAACGCCGACCAGAAAAGTAACGATGGTGAGCGAGACGCTTGCTCCGATCAACCACAGCAATAAGGCGATACCTCCCGTTCCCAGGGAGCCGATCACCGATTGAATAAGCTGTTTTTTGCCGAAGCCGGGAAACAACTCGCTTTCTGTCTTCACCCCCATAGGGATATAGAGGGTATGAGTGTCTTGTTCCATGAAATCACCTCCTTCACACGGTTAGCGATAATAAAACATAATGATGTCTTTGATCTGCCATATGCTCTCGGCCAGAGTATAAAAGAGGATGACATTTCGGGTCCGCTTTTTATACTGTGTAGCTTCTTCATCGGCACCCGACAAGCGAACCATACAATAGACAAATCGGGCAACACAACCCAAACGAATCAATAGGATGAGGGCCTGAGCAAGATCATCGAGTGTAGACAGTGGACTCACCCCGTTTTCGTCATCATTTTGCGGGCCATGCTCACCAACCGGACAGAATGATAGACATTGTTGACCACTCCACCACCGCCACCTGTGGTAATGAGGAAATCGGACAGGAAGCGTGGAGTACGTATGGCTAGTGTCATACAAGCTACACCCCAGAAGATGTGCATGTTGAGCATCAGACCTACGCCAAGTTTAGCTAGGGCAATTTGCACGACAACCGCTAACGTCGATTGGAAAAATTTTTGCGAATAGGCTCTGAACACACCCTTGTCATTATCCAGTAGTCCAACACAGGCCAGTGGAACGCCAATACGTAAAATCAAAATCTCCAGTCCACGCATTAAAAATTGAAAATAAAGAATGAAATAGCAAACGATAAAGATCAAGCCGAAAATAGCGGTGACCAACCCCAAAGAACTGATGCCTTCCACCCAAGCGTTCCAGTCATAGTTGGTGGATTGTCCAAGTACGACCAGTAGTTCGTCTGTCAGTTCCTCGATAATTTTTCCGAGCCAAAGGTATAGGGTAGGAAAGCAAATGGCGACCGCCATCGCTTTAAAGAAGTTGGTAAGCAGCGAAAGCGGTTCTTCATCAGGGTCGCCATCTGACCACATCACATAGATCTCAAAGCCTTTTTTCAGAAATTTCAGGATGATGATCGAAACTCCAAATCCGAATAGAACGTCAAACAGGGAATCGGCGATATTACCGCCTGTTAGAGCGGTCATGGAGCGTTCGGCATACAGGGTCATCGGAATAATGTCTTGGAGCAGCGTATCAATATACATCAGCGCTCCATTCAGGACAGCAACGATGAGCAAGACGAGAATGGCTTCCACCGGAACCTCCTTTCTGCGGGAACAACACATAAATAAGCTTGTTGTTCCCGCTAAAGGGTACGTTTAGCGTTACCCTTTGTAGTTGAACATGTCCTTGATCCGCTGCGTTAAGGTAGGCAGAATGGTGTCACTAAACAGTAAATACAAACCTCCAAGTACCAAAGCCCCAATCACGACCGCCATCAAAATTTTAACTGCGGTGTCCACAAAACCTTCACCACGGCGATTCGTCCAAACGGCTCCTGCCTGTACCATACCTTGTTTCGAATGTTTCATTACTGTGTTCAGCCATGTTTTCATAAACGTGATTCCTCCTGAAATATGTGATAATTAATGCAAAAAGCGACTGGAAATACCGAGTATTTACTTGTAATAGCCGATGATGATATTGAGTGTGGCCGAACCGAGTACCGCACCAATACAAGACACAATGGCAACGACAATGCGGTTGTTCCATTTTTTCTGGTCCATTTCATCCGCGGCAGACCGCCGAATACAAAAATAGATAATGAGTAAGCCCGCGACAACCGGCGCAAGTATCATCAGCCAGGTGGTTACATCCCCAATCAGCTTCTCGGTTCCCTTGACCAGTTTGCTGCCTTGAACACCGGACGCATAAGCCGATTGACTCAGCAGCAAGCTTGTGATGAACGTGAAACAAACCATTTTGCTGTAGCAAATGGCTTTGCGGATTCGTTCTGTTAGTTTCATCATGTTTTCTTACAACCTCCTAATCCAAGTCAGAATCAGGGCCAAAAAAGCCATTACCGCCGCCGGCTGCTTGTTGCCTTTTTTCCTCCATTTGTCTGGCAATGTCTTTCTGATAATAGATCCAAATGTTCCATAGCTTCACCTCCCTCGACGTATCGGTTAAGATCATTCGTTTTCGTTCCCGTTCCTCACGAACCAAGCGGTTATGCTCTTTGTCTCCCAGCCCCAGCATCGCATTAAACGCCCACTGGCTTAGATCAGGGGAGTTCATCATCGCTGGATGGGTACGGGAGATGATGATTTGATAGGGCCGGGATACGCGGCGAACTTCATCTACCGTGAGCAATTTGCGTTCCATCAGGCTTAGGCTGTGTGAGGTGCTGGGTGTAGAATATTTGCCATGGGAAGCAGAAAGTTGATAACTGGAGGTCGTATAGGTTCCGAGTTTTTCGCTAATCTCGCGCAAGGTTTCCAGATCGTCGGCCTGCAGATAAATCCAGGTTTGGCAGTTCGATTTGATCGTACTGGCCGCGTGATCGTCATACTTTTCCTTCAATTGCTCAAAGCTTTGCAGGAACAGATTGAACCGCATCCCCCGCCCGCCACCTACCGTCAATTTGTTGGTGAAATCGGCAATGGGAGTGAAGTTCCCAAACTCATCCAAAATGAAGTTTACCCGCTGCTTTAATCTGCCGCCGCGCTTGTCCGCCTCTGAGGTAAGAATTTCGTATAACTGTGAAACCATCAGGGAAGCGACAGGGTAGAAGGTGGTTTTCTCATCCGGGAGAATGATAAAAAGCGCCTGTTTCTTTTCGCCCAGTTCAGCTAAAGAAAAGTCGCTTTTGTGTGTAATAGCATAGATGGACTTGGAGGTGAACAGCCGCAAGGTAGTCAAGGCTGAGGTATAGAAGCTCCCCTTAGTCCGTGATGGAGCAATATCCGAAATGCTAAGCAACGCCCTTGCAGGATGGGAGGGGGGAAGGCGCTTCACGTATTCCTGCATCGGTGTTTTGTTTCCGATGGGCCGGTTCATCTCCGCAAGAAACCAGTAAGCATTGGTCATATTCTGGTATTCGGGCCGTTTGGCATTATCCCAAACGACACTCAGAATCGTAGCAGCAATGACGGACATTTCACCGTTCGTCCATATCTTTTCCCCTTGAGATTTTCCTACCAGCACACTGGTCATATCCCAAGCCAACATTTCCGCTTGCTCCTGATTACCATTGTTTACAGCATCAATGATCGGCTGAAGCAGATTGTAGTGATGGCTTTTTTCTGGTGTGCGAAAATCAAGTACGTACACCTCATAGCCCAGCTTTTGCAAAAATTCGTTCGTGTAGTGAAACAACTCGGCTTTCGGATCGGACACGACGAGTGATTCCCCCACCAGCCCCAGCGTGCAGATGGATTGCAGCACGACAGTACGAGACTTGCCACTGCGGGTGGCCCCCAGGCACAGGGAATGAACATCATCTTGGATGCAGTAAATGCGTTCTTTCCCGAGCAGTTTATCCATCCCTAGTACAATCCCGCCTTGCGAGAAGGGCGGAGGGAGTTCCTTGATCGGAACATCAGTCTTCGGGATATTTTTCGGGTGCAGCTTCAAGTGGAGAACCCTCCTTATCGTTGTTTAAAAACTCCAGGTCATCATAACCGGTAGCGATCAGTTCTTGAATCAGTGGATACTTAACATCCAGATACAGATGGTCGAATGCGGTTTGTTTTTCTGATTCTGTAAGCCATCTGGATGAACCATGCTGGTGCTGACCTACGGGGACAGGGGTTTCGATATGCGGCGTAATGTGGACCAGCTCACTTTGATACGGACGATTATTCGTGAAAAAGTACATTAGGGACACGACTCCGATTAGCCCTTGCAGGCATAAAAAAAGCAGCATATGCTGCTTGCTGGCGATCAAGCTTGAGGTGCATTCTCCTAAGGAAATGAAGGCAAGCATATGCGATTTGCCTGATAGCATGTAATGCAGGGCTGTGGTAAAGAACAGATTGAAAACCGCTCCAAGGATAAACAGCAGCACGCAAATGAGGATTTTGGGCTTCCTTTTCACAACTCGTAGTCTCCGCTTGGCTCATAGAAATCATCTACAAGTGGCTTCACTTCAAACGGCAGGGGATATTCAGCGACCTGTCTGGGAGGGAGTGGATGGCCCAGTTCCAGTTCCAACTGAGTTTGCAAAAACAGCCCTTTGGGAGCAGGCTGATCTTGAATCTGTCCCCATTCGTCCACATGGCGGTTATGAAAATTAACGTACTCGGGGAAATCCTCGTATAAGGTGTGGATCAGACTATCCTCGTCAATAATCAGGTTCAGCACTTGAGGGTGAGAGGCAGACAGTTCATAGACCGGAATAGCACAGTGGGTATCCAGTGTATAAAACAGATATTCACCTTCTGTTACAGCTTGTTTCCGCGCCATTTCGGATAAACAGAGGTCGGCAACGGTCTGATGAACAGCAAGGGCTGACTTTCCTTCACTCTGAACAAGGCCAATTCCATTGTGAATAGAAGTGGTCTTGGTAAGATCCCCCCAAGGCCCGGTTTGCGGCGGTTCCATGGTTCCAAAATATTCGGGGACGAAAAATTTTCCTTCTTTCTGCAATTGTTCTGGCGTTCCGTATTTCTCTTTGAAGTCGGGGTCTGTGACCAAATCTTTTTGCAGCAGTTCATAAGCCGGAACCATACTCTTTTGCTCATCCTCGTAATGCAAATAGCCATCTTTTTCTTCACCAAGGGCAATGGCTTCTGGACTCAAGATTTTCTCTGCTTGTTCCGTAGGAATGATAATTCCTTTTTGATATTCGGCCACGATTTCATAGACCTGGAGTGCAATTTCTGCGCACGTAATGATATTGCCCCATAGGGAGCTTTCGGGGTGTCCGCTTGGCAAGGTGAATCCCTCCTAACTGTTTGGCATGAGCAAAGCAGGTTGCTTATGCTAATCCCCGATTTCAGCAGCCTCATCCACCAATTCATCCTGGGAAAATTCCTGTTCATAATCCAGTTGGATATCCCTTTCCTCTAGCACAGGTAACAGTTCCTCCAGCCGCTCAATCATCGCTGCGACCAGTTCAAATTGATCGACGGTTTTATCGTTAGGGGTAATCATGAATTTGACCATCTCGGAATGGATGAGCATTAGCTCCGACTCACTGAACAGCATTTTTTCATCGACCAGTCCGCTGCGGACCGCGAAATTTTGCAGCGCTTCTTCCTTATTGTAAAAATACTGTCTTTGTATGGGGGTTCCGTTTTCAGGTGAAAGCCGGTACGTGGAGAACACGTATTCAAACATCGGGTGATGCTTGCAGGCCAGAATCACATCGTTGTATTCGCTCAGTTTGTAGACGCCATTGGCAATTTTCGGGTCTTTATCGGTATATGGTTTCTCTACGCAAATCCCAGCCTGCAGGGCGGTTTGTTTAGCCAACTCATGAATGCTCCCCATCAGCCTTTCCGGTACGCCGACAAACGGATTTTTTTCGATGGCATCCATTCGGGTGTAAAAGGCGACCAGTTGGTTTTTGTAATATAAATCGGCCAAGTAATCGGCAGAAGTGGAGCGTTTGACTTCAAAGCCCTGTTTAGCCAAGGCTTCGAAAAATTTCTTGTAAAACTCGCTTTTGCTTTTCATATTTACCCGCTCCTTGTATAGAGTGGTTCGAACGAATTACCGCTCCCAATCTCGTTCGGAGTCGGTAGTAGCTTCCTGAACAGATTCGGAAGTTGGAGTTGGAGCCATAGCTTCGATTTTGTGAATCAGCCGATCCATGTCCTGCTTCTCCCCGAAACCAAGTTTGGAATCGTGGATACTGCGATAGAGCAGGGTGGAGTAAAGGACAATTAGCCGCTCCTTGTTGAACAGTCTTCTATGTTCCAAGAGACCACTGCGTTGAATAAAATCATCTTTGGCTTTTTCATACTCATTTCGATCAAAGTAATGCCCAAATGCAAGTCCGGTTTGATCTCCATTCATTTGCCAAGTCACAAAGCGAAATTGACCGTCTCCCTCATAGCGCCCGGCTAATACGTGTTGAATGTATTGCAGCATGTTTCGGTAACTGCTTACACTAGCGATTTGAAGCTAAGGAGCCTGGCGATAAGCGTTTTCCATCTCCCATATGTTGGCGACGATGGCGGGAATCCGCCCGGCGAGCAAAGACTGTTGATGGGCAGGGTACTGAATTTCACCGTGATCTTGAATAAAGACAATGGGCTGATTGTTCTGAAGCACGGAGAGGGAAGAAGGTGTATCTTTTTCAATCTCCAGCCCTAAGCTCGATAGCTCTACCCTTAGCACTTCCTCCAACCGTTCATTGATTTCCATGAGCAGGACGCTCCTTGGGTGAAGTCGGATTTTCTTGCGGTGTGCTGGGCTTAGGTTTGGGCCTCTTTTTTTCACTGGATGAGCGCGTAGGGTTGCGTGGCGTTTGCCGCATCATCCGTTCAAAGGTCTGATGTTTTCCATCTGTAAATAGCATGGGCAGATTCCTTTCATGAAGGTGAAATAAAAAAAACGCGCTTAGCGTGTTCATCTCGGGAGCTTATCGCTCCATTCCTTGATCCCGGTGTTTTAAAAACCATTCTTTTTTGGCTTGTTTGGACAATTCGCCACCCATGACTTTGACTTTGTCGTCATAATCCAGATTACCGTTCATGATGAGACTTTCCATCATATCAAGGAGGCCGATCATAAGCTGTTCCGCCAGATAACGTTGCTGGGAGATTCGGGATTGTCCGAATGGTGCTTCTTTTTCCAGCTTGATTAGAGTGCGGATGGTTGCCAATAAACGATTGGCAATTCGCTTTTCCGCTTCGGCCTGATATTTTTCACGGTGCTTTTGAATGTGTTCTGGATCGGTATCATATAGCATGGCGATCTGGAGTTTGACTTGAACATAATCTTCAACCATTTGCGCTAAATATGGATTTCCTTTGATGAGGTCCTGTACCAGCTCATCCAGCAAGGACTTCACAGCAGGAGGGAGCAGTTGATAGGCCAGCCGTCCGGTTTTGGGCATGTTGACCCGAAGCCGCATCAGTTTCTCGGTAAGTGCCGACACATCCGACGGCTTGTACAGATGGTGTTTTGGCATCAGATGAAGGGAATCTTCGTCCCCATGGTTAAAGCGATTTTGAAATGCTTTGAAGGACTTGGGATCAAGTCTTTTGATATACGTCTCAAATTCATCCAGCAGTTGATCTGTGACTTCGGTGATGCCGGATTTGGCTTGATCCCGCAGGACGCAAAATTGTTTGATCTTATAGGCAAAAGTCTCTCGGATAAGCTGTTTGCGGATACGATTAGGAATCTGGGGATGGGTGAAATTCTTCATGATTTGTTGCTGTCGATCCCAAAAGACGACATGGATATGGGGATGATCTTTCTCATTATGAAAAGCTGCCGCCCAGCAGAGGTCTTGCATTTTGATTTGATTTTGGGCCGCGATGGTGGAGATGTGCTGCTCAATATACTGTTGCCAAGCCTTTTGATCGGTAAGTTCCAATTCCGCCGCGGTGTCCCGCCTGAGTGAAATGACACTACGGTACATGTTCTTTTTCTGTTGTGAAATCTCTCTGGCCACCCGACCAACTTCCTGCCAGGAAGCAAACTCTTGCAAGTCGCCAGGATGGAGCTTACCGAACAGCCCGTGATTCATCCCTTCATTCTTAGCTGCACCAGGGCGGGTGGCGATGTAACCGATGTTGCAGTAATTGCTTTTGACGGTTTTGGGATGGTTGGGGTGGAAGAAACGCTGTTTATAGATCAGGATCGACATCGTCGGTGCCTCCACGTAAACGTTCAATGTTCTGCTCAAAAGCATCACCGGACAAGAACAGCTTCTCGGCATCGGTAAGCTTCATTTTGGTGTATTCCACCGCAAGCTGCCGCGCTTTCTTTTCAATTTCCCGAAAGGTAGTATAGCGGTTGGTATCGATGAGGTCGGCAATGATGGTAATGGTGGAGTAATAGGCCGCAGCGGACATGATGAGGTCTTTGCTGGCCAGTCCGGACAGCCGATTGCTTAACCCATCAATGGCTACTTTGATCTCCTGACGGATGATGGCGCTGATAAAATCAATCTTTTCGGTGTAGGCATCAACTGACATGCCTTTTTGAATAAAGGCACGAACAATATCCGCCATACTCAGATGCTTGCTCGCTGCATATTTCTTGAGGGATTCATATTGTGTCCTGGGCAATTTCACGCTGATTTGTTCTGTCTTTTCTTTACGTGCCAATGGCAGCGCCTCCCTGAAGGCATCCCACTAGCGACATTCGATTGTCGGGTGAAATCCCCCAAAAATGTCGGTGGAAGCTCTGCTTCCACGCGGTTTCTTTCGCAAAATGACATTTTGCTATTCCTGCCTTTACACCAAAAACAGAGGGTGGACCTCTCTGTTTTTGGCCCGGCAGTTGTTGTATCCGATGGGAATAAGGGAAAGACTGCATGATGGCTTCACTCCTTTTGATGATAAGCTAAAGCTATTTTACTGTAAGATTTCTCATGGAGTAGTCTAGAGATAACAGCTTCGACATTTTGCAAGTCGTGTTTTAAAATCAATTGGAGAATTTCAGAAGGAAATGGAGTAGTTCTGTCGAACTATGATGTAAAGATAACAAGCAGGATTCATCACTGCTATGTAAAGGTAGAAAACGACTAATTATAAGGAGTCACATTTATATGCACTTGTCCGAACTAAGGATTTGGAATTTCAGAAAATATGGTGCTGGTGAATTCCAAACAGAAATAGGTAAAACCAAGCCGGGGTTATTTATGACGTTTAATCCTGGGTTAAACATAGTAGTTGGGGAAAATGATACAGGTAAAACCGCTATTGTTGACGCTCTGAAGCTTGTTTTAACCACGCAAAGTAACGACTATCTAAGACTGGAATATGAAGATTTTCATATGCCAAGCGGTGAGAGGATAGAGGAAAATCGAACAGATTCATTAGAAATTCAGTGTATTTTTAGGGATCTTAAGCCACAGGAGGCAAAAAACTTCCTTGAGTGGTTGAGCTTTGAGACAGTTGATACAAAAAAAACCTTTTACTTAAAAGTGTTTTTGAAGGGAAGACGCAAAGGAAGACGTGTTTATTATGATGTCAAGGCGGGGACGGATGAAGAAGGCAGTCAGATGAACAGTGAAGCGCGAGCTTTATTAAGATCAACCTATTTGAAACCGTTAAGAGATGCTGAGTATGAAATGGCTCCAAGAAAAAATTCACGACTTTCTCAAATTCTGGACAGCCATCAGGCCTTCGAAGACAAGGAAAATCATCATTTAAAAAAAGTAATAAAGAAAGCTAATGAATTAATCCTTCATTATTTCCAAGGACATGATGGAGAGCAAACTTTTGATGACCAAAGTGGAAAGCTTTTATTGGAAAAAATAAATTCATATTTAAAAGAGTTTTCTCCATCCACGTTACCATTAAGTTCAATTTTTTCTATATCGGATATGAAATTAAGAACAATTTTAGAGAAATTAAGTTTAGAGTTATCAGTAAACAAGTCAGGTTTAGGCTCTCATAATCTTCTTTTTATAGCAGTTGAACTTTTGCTATTGAATCGAGAAAATTATACAGGATTAAAAATTGCACTTGTCGAGGAAATTGAAGCTCATATCCATCCACAAGCACAATTGCGATTAATCGAGTATTTGCAAAAAGAATCTAGTGATTTAGGTGTGCAATTAATTTTAACTACACATAGCACAGTTCTAGCTTCAAAAGTATCATTGAGGAATCTTATTCTTTGTAACAACGGGAATTGTTTTTCAATGAATCCAGAAAGCACGAAATTAGAAATAGGTGATTATTCATTTCTGGAACGATTTTTAGATTCCACAAAGGCTAATTTGTTTTTTGCAAAGGGAGTTATTTTAGTTGAAGGGGATGGAGAACATCTTCTTTTACCTACAATTGCTGAGATTATTGGTAGACCGTTATCTAAATATGGGGCAACAATTGTAAACGTAGGGAGCACTGCATTCTTACGCTACAGCAAGATTTTTCAACGTCGGGATGAGTCATTAGGAAAAATGAATATTCCAGTTGCTATAGTAACCGATAATGATGTCAAACCAATTTTTTCTGAACGTGGCGACAATATAACTGATCAAGAGAAGATAGTAACTTCGCGACAGAAAAAGATTGAGCTTTATAATGGTCAAACTGTAAAAACATATGTGTCTCCGTTTTGGACGTTAGAATATGATTTGGCTGCCGGCGGTAATTTAACTAAAGAGTTCTACCAAGCGGTATTATACGCAAAAAAGATTCAAGGTAGCAATAAGTACGGATTAACAGAAGAAAAGAAGAGAACATGTGATCAAGAAGTGGAAACAAATTTGACAAAATGGCAGCAAGAGAAACTTTCTTATGAAAAAATTGCGTATGAAGTTTATCACGGTATCATGTTAAAAGAAAATGATAATGTGTCGAAGGCTATAGTCGCGCAATGTCTGGCTAGTATACTTAACGAAACGAAAGATAAAGAAGCACTCAGATCGAGAATTTTAAAAGATCAAAATCTAAAATATATTATTGAGGCTATACATTATGCTACTGCTGTTCTAGAAGGTGACAAATAATGTTTACAATTAACGATGAAGATATTCAATTAGCAGAACGTTTACTTTTGCCAGAGGGCGAGGTTTTTGATAAGGATAGGCGAGACATTATTCGGTGCATGGATTCGAAAGACATACAAGCTTGCCCCGGAAGTGGCAAAACTACAACATTGCTTGCTAAGTTATTTATTATCGCGCAGAAACTTCCTTTGAAAACAAATCAAGGGATCTGTGTGTTGACTCATA
Source organism: Paenibacillus sp. LT-B23 (assembly GCF_059417685.1). Lineage (NCBI taxonomy): Bacteria > Bacillati > Bacillota > Bacilli > Caryophanales > Paenibacillaceae > Paenibacillus > Paenibacillus sp. LT-B23. Next base: position 36,866 of record NZ_JBSQBM010000005.1, read on the forward strand.
CAAATGTAGCAGTTGATGAGATTAGAACTAAGCTGGAAGGAAAAGCTGACGTTTTATTTCAATACCCTAATCATTTTGGCACAATTCAGTCGTTTGTTAATAAATTCATGGCTATTCCTGCATATATTGATAAATATGGAAAAAGGGTCGAGAGAGTTGATGATGAGATATATAACGAATACGTTCAAAGACAATCAAGTAGCCTGGATAGAGGGACAAAGTACTGGCTCGACGTAAACAAGATTGCTATTGCTGATCTTCGATTTGGCATGCATGACTTTTCTATCACTAAAAAGATTGATGGAAAAATATTAATGAAACCAGAGAGTAAATCCTATCCTAAGTTAATGGAGTTCAAAGAAAATATTCTAAGAGAGGGGGTTCTATGTTACGATGACGCCTATTCGTTGGCATATGAGTACCTACGCAAGTATCCTCAGATAGCAGAAGTGATTTCTGACCGCTTTGCTTATGTGTTTGTTGACGAAATGCAAGACACAAATAATATACAAAACGATTTATTGGAACGTGTTTTTGACCAAAGTAAAGTGGTAATACAAAGAGTTGGAGACAGTAATCAATCAATTTTTGATTCTTCTTCAGAAACTGGTTGGAAAGTTTCTGAAGATTATTTGACTATCCCAACTAGTAAACGGTTTTCTTGTGAAATTGCCGAAAGGGTAAAAAAGATCTGTATATCGCCTCAAGATCTAAAAGGAAATTCCAATGTACCTAACATCACACCCAAGATAATTGTATTTGATGATTCTTCTATTTCTAAAGTGTTGCCTATATTTGGTGATTTTATTTTAGAATACAATTTACACCAACTGGAGCGGAATATTTTTAAAGCTGTCGGTTGGGTGGGTCAACCCAATGGGCAGAGGTCAATATGTGATTATTACGAACCATACGGTAAATCAGGGCTGAAAAAAAGGCGCGATTTTGATTGCTTAGAAGACTATTTGAAAATGGCCAATAACCAAGAGAATGGAGATTCTGTCCAATCCATTCGCTCATTTATATTTGAGGCTATGTTAAAGAGTTTACGTTTATTAGGTGTGAAACGATCAAATAATACCTTGTATACAGACGCTTCATTCAACGATTATTTAAGTAAACATCATAAAGAGTTTTATGACAAGCTCAGATTTGAAATCACTCAGTGGTGCTTGAAACTGTATCAAGAAGAAGACATATTACAAGACATTAGAAGCTTTATTATTACTGAATTATGCCCGCAAATGGACGTTAGACCTAACCGGGAGCTACATTCCTTTTTAAACACTTCTTCGACTGATAAATTATTTATTGAAAATCAACAGACAAATTTATATATCCATGAAAAAAAAGATAACCGTATATCCATAGATGTTTCAACAGTTCATAGCGTAAAAGGAGAGACTCATACAGCAACTCTATATTTAGAGACCTATTTCAAAAAGAAGTTCGATGTACAGTCTATTCTTGAGTATATGAAAGGCAAACATATCCCACCTAAGCTAGTAACGACAAAACAAAGTCTTAAAATGGCATACGTGGGAATGACAAGACCTACACATTTATTATGTGTTGCTACCCATAGCTCAAATGATCCACACTTACAAGAACTCGAAAAATATGGATGGGATATTCATAAGGTGTATTAAAAGTAAATTGATAATCTGACTATTTTCAATGCTAGTTTTATAAAATACAAATAGAGTGCGAAGCATATCAAGCGATTTGGGGGCGAGAAAAATTGGTTAGATTGAACTTCAGGGGTGGCACATTCATATCTTCCAAGGATGAATACGGCTATGAAGAAGTGCTAAATGATTTTGAAAATGCAAAAAAAATTAGAATAGTTACTTATAATATATCGGATAAAAAAGACGACCCTCTTCTACAGAAACTAAAAAAATTAAAAAATGATGTAGATGTTGAATTTATAACGAACATTCCGTCCCGTGTTGTCACATATTACAATAATCAAGTGGGAAAAGACTGGAGAAAAAAAGCAAGTTCTAATATAAATGCATACCTTATTAAGCTTAATCCAGAAACCTTTAATGGACCGATTGTTCCTTTTTTTAACTTTTATAATCATTCAAAGATTATAGGTACAGAAAATAAAGTATACATCGGTTCTGAAAACTTTTCAGTAGAGAGCAACAAAAATTATGAGGCTGGAGTCCTTATCGAAGATAAGCAATTCATAAATGAGTTGTATAAATGGTTTTTTGATAGTTTGAAAGACGAATCAATACCTTATTTTAATGATGATTACAATCAATTAAGACTATTTACGGTTAGTATTCTGACTAGATTAATAAATCATTATGAGTACTTTATGGATGCATTCTTTAGTATTCGTAAAAATGGAGAAGCATTATTTATTAACGAGGAGACAATTTTTAGTCAGAACGATTTGTATGATCTGCTTCATGATCTTCAAGAACTAAGTGATATTCAAGGACTTGTTGAGAATATTACTCCTAATGAAGATGAATTAACGGATGCATTGGAGAAGATATATGAGATATTTAATAGTATGCCAATAAATAATATTGTTGATTTCCTAACAGTAGATGGAGCAATTTATGAGTATATTGTTTTCAATATGCAGCAAAAGTCGCTAGAAATCTTTGAAGCAGAATACAATGCGATGGCAGATGATGGAGAAAAGCTTGAGCAATACATGGAAATATCCTTAGATAACGCAAATGACATTTTGTCTGAAATTTGTAATGATATTGAGAGCGACATTTATTCTGTCAAAAGGGATTTTGAGGAAATAATTAGGGGTTTGAAAAACATTGACCTAACCCTAAGAGAAATTTCTAAGTACGCTGTGAATCCATTAATTGATAATACTTAAATTATCATTAGCTTTTTCAAGCCAACTCACAAAGCTATATTCCGTTTTTAAAACGGATTACTTGGGCTGGTCCAGTGCTTGTAATCGCTGTTTCTGCAAGCCCCTTTTGGAATTCTTTCTTTTAAGCTTTTCACTGCAATTCTTTAGAATAAAGTTAGGGATTGATTCCCTCCGTGTACAGTGTGTCCGGAAACTTGAAGCAATGGAACAAGTGGATTGGACAGAGCCTTCATTCTATCGGATTCTGTACATAGTTTCCTGCACCGATATGGTTAGTTTGGTTAGATGGTGAAAAATAAATCCTCGTACTTAACCATCCCTCTCTTAGAAATAGGGAATTTTCCGTTTCCCATAGTAATATGTTGATAAGTCTTCTTTTTTAACACTCCATTTTTGAGATTCCCCTTTTTAATAGAGTAAGTAACACAAGAAATGGATTATTGTTTCCTCTTTTCATGGAAGAAGTGTCCTATTAAAAAACGCTTATCACAAAAGTATTTAAACGTGGCTATTGTTCATAGTCGCATTCGTCCTCCTTTAGTGCTAGCTTTGTCTCATACTCAGCCTGCCGAATCGAGGTAAGGTCTTCATTGAAGTCTTTATGATTTGGCGTTTGGATCGCGGTTTGGTAGCCTAACTCTACATACTTTTGGGCAAATTTAAAGGCAGCCTCTTGTCCCCAATTGGGAGCTGGGCTGCCGTCTCGAAAGGTGGCGTTATAGTCGTTGTCCAAGCAGAAGATAATTTCATGGATGTCATGGTGGGGGAGGAAGCGTTCCAAGGCATGGTCGGATAGACAACCGAGAGATATGCGATGATCTGCTCGCCAGTCTAGACCGTTCATTTTGGAGAGGGTGGCATGGCTCATGGTATCGATGGGGCTTTCACATACATAGACTCGCCGGCTGTTGTCGTTGCCAGGGATATGGAAAGGGTAGCTTTTGTCTGAGTGTTCCCTGTCTTGCTTGAAGGAACGCTCCGGTGTGCTTCCTCGCATAGAACAATACTTAGCTATGCTATCTTGATCATAGGCGATAAAGACACAGTTTCCTGTTTTTCCTTGCTGGTAGAGTTTTTTTTCTTGCATGAGACGGGAGACGATCTCAGGGTCAATTCCTCGAACGTGAACAAGATACCAGGCTATTCGCCTGTAATTGGGCGCTTTGTCTGGAAGGAGTAGTTGTCCGGTATCTCGATGAGTAGGGTGAGGAGAGGGATTATGCTGCGGTGTTTCGCTGTTCAAGAGCAAAGCAACGGCCTCCTTAAAATTCAAATTCCAGAATTGCATTACAAAGTCGATGGAACCGCCATGGGTGTCAGTTGAGAAGTGATAGTATTTGTTGCTGTCCTTGAAAAAGTAAAGACCGCCACTTTGCTTCGCATGAAGCGCACGGCGGCCGCCATTTTCAAGGATGTAGCCATTGGATTTGGCGAATTCAATAAGGTTTATGTTGTTGGCTTGGTTGATCTGAACTTTAGTAAAAGGTAAGTTTCCTTTCATATTTTTTTCCTTTCTTGTTTAAGAAGTTTATGTTAAATCTCAAACAAAAGCTATAGTTGAGGAATTATAGGAAGGAAGCAACGTTTAGCTCCGTAAGCGACAGGCGATTTGAGTTAGCTCATTACAGGGATTAGGTTATTGGTTATAATAAAAATGGTGAGATTTATGAGGGAGACATAAAAATATGAAAACTAAAACAACTTTGGAGGGTACTGATGAATAAATATTTCAACAAGTTTAGAGAAAATAGAAAATTTGCTTTTATCTCAACATTGAAATCAACTTTTGTAACATTAGTTTTATTTGCAATTGTCTATTATATTGGTAATAATTTTTTACCTATAGCTATATTTGAATATTTCGGGAAATTAATATGGCTCCTTGGTTTATATTTGATATATTCATTCTATATTACTTATTCTGATTTGACTGAGTATCTAGACCAATCAGATCACATCCAAAGTGTAAAAGAAAGATGGAAATATCCAATCGCGGGATTTAAAGATTCAATTGGAAGAGCTGAGGTTTTTCTTGAGCTACATAATAAAAAATTAGAAATTGTTAAATTCATATCTCCGGTCCCAGTTATACTATATTTTTGGGGCCTTGCAATGAAAGAGGATTTACATTTATTGACGGAAAAGCTCACATACTTTGATTATAGTATTAATTACAGAGATTTCTTTATATACTCTGCCTACGTGTTATTTGTAGTGTACATTGTGCTTATTAGACATTATTTACATGCATATAAGAAACAATATTTAAAACTGGAAAGGTTAAAGAGTGAATTAGAAACGTATGAAGAAATTCTTTTTTCAATAAAGGAAACTAGAAGAGTAGAATATAAAGATACAATTGAAACAATACTAAGGAAGTAAGTTTTTCTCTAAAAACCTGCTCAGGAAGTGCTCGATACTTTAAACTGACCGGGAGGTACTTGGAAGAGTCTTTTGGAATTTCGATAAGTAGTAAATGTAATTATTATTAACACTAAGTGCTTTTTTAGATATCTTAATAAGGGCTACTAATAAATAAAATAGAAGCCAAGTATGCAGAGTAAGCACTCTCTGTACTGCAATCAATTAGAACTTCGCTGACAGAGTTCGTGGTTCTATGGACTAAGTACAAAAGAAGAACCGACTAATATTGGTTCTTCTTTTAAAGTGACTTCATTAAATTTGGCTACACTATCCACTCATGGGGAATAAGTTTCTGGTTCTCACCCCTCCATTCACAAACCTCATGGACATTATAAATATCTCCCCAAATGCTTTTGTCTGCGTGCTCCAATACAATTACTTGAAAACCATTTTTTGAATCTTTTAAAGCTTGTGACATTGTCCTAAATATTTTTTTTACTGCAATTTGATCTTCATCATTATCAAGTGTTGGATCTAGATCTTTCTCGCCTTCTTTGGCGGCTAGCTTTTGAGGGAAATAAACTTGACTAGGCTGATCATAAACAATGAAATTTGGCACAGGAGAATGGCTCTGTTGATTGAAGAAAAGATGAAATGCAAGTGTCACAGATATATGATATGCTAGCCAGTTTGAACCACTACCAATTTCCCACAAGTAGTCATCACGACCATCTGCCCCAGAGACAATCACAGTTAAATTCTCATAGTCAATTTTCACAGGATCATTCGGTCTTTCTGAATCAAGAATAGGAAGTAATTTTATAGTAAATGCTTCAATTGTTCTAAGTGCAGTTTTTATTCTTTGTATAATCGCATTTTCATTTACTTGAGATCTCAGTTTTCTGAGTCGCTCATTTAGATCAGCTATTTCTAATGATAATTGATTATCTGATCCAAGCGTTTCAAATGTTTCGCTTGCATATTGTATTTGCCCTAAAAATCTTGAAATATTCTCAGTAGTGTATTTTTCTTCTGCAGAAGAATTACGTATATTACTTTGTATTTTTATCCTCTTCTGAATTGCTGAAAGCTGTTCTGAAAGTTTTCCTATTTCAGTTTTTACACTTTCGTATTCACGTTCAAAAGCAGCAGGTATTTTATTTGTGTAGCCAGACTCCTCTTCTAGTTGGGTTAAGCTTTTATAAAACTTATCAATTTGGTCTTTTGGATGATTTTCTGAAATTCCAAACACGGGACAGGTATCTTCATCCTCACTTAAACTTTTTAGCCATTTAGACACATTGAGTCTTTCAACTTGTATAGTCAATGATTCTCTATAATCATCTATACTATCCATTAGTTGAGTCATTTCTGTATATCTGTTTTTAAAAGATGATAGTTTAAGTGAGATTTCATTTTCTTCTTTTCTGAGAGATACAATCTCTTGGGAAGAAGCTTCAATGTTTTTATTCAATATACTTGAATCAGAAACTTTTTTACTTGAGATTGATGAAAGAATTTCGAGTTGTTCCTCGAAACTTAATTTCCCTAAAGTAGCATTAACCTTTACGAGTCCAAGCTCTTCAGCGGCTGAAAGCCATCCACTGATCTCTATCCTCCATTTTTCTGCAACATCCTTCAGCTTTGATAAATCTTTCTCCTTACGCCGTAACTCTTTCACTAGAGTACTAATTTCTTGACGTTTTGCTAAAATATCTGGTGTAACAGCGCCAAGTATGTAAGGAAAGATATTGATAAGTTTTGTTCGATGATCTGTAGTATCAGCTTTATAAAATAAAGTATCTGCATTAGCCACAATATTTTGCGGTTGAAAACAAAAAGCCATCAAATCCCTAAAGGATGGTCTCCCGAAATAATTGTTAGTTGTATCTGATTCAATTTCTAAAAATGAGAGGGAGGCCAACTCATCTAAATATTTTTTTACAGAATCCCTAGTGGTATTTTTATGGGGAATATCTGGGGTAACAGCAGTTTCTCCTTCTACAATGTACATATCATCAGTGGACTTTTGAAGACCGGGTTCACGTCTTGCAAGAAGGATTTGTTTGCTGTCGGTTTCAATGACAATCCCAAACCAACTACAAGCATTTCTTATTGTTTTAACAGGAATGTAACAAGATCCAGAAGCAAGACAATAATCAATTATAGGGATGATTGCGGATTTTCCAGTTCTTGATGCACCAGTTATTATATTAATAGCTCCTAATTCAAATTCAATTTCCTTAGGTTCCAAATTATCTTTTTTAGGCCAAAGTATTAGTTTCTTAATTTGGAAATTCATATTAAAACCTCACTTTCATTATCTGAGAGATTTCATGCAGGGTAAGCTGGGAGCACCAAAAACCTAGTTTCTCAGAAGCTTTTCCTAACTTTGTAATATTTTTTGGTTGTCCTTTATGTTCTGTCGTTGAAACAGGGAATACCAATGCATTTTCATAATCCATCGAGATCAAGGATGTATACAGACTGATCCGTACAGAATTAAGGGTAAGTTCCTTCATATTTGCGCTACTAATGTGTATTTGGGAAATAACATCGTTCTTCAGTACTTTTGTAGAGAGAAATTTATTTGAAAACTGTCTAAGACCAGATGCTTTTTGGGTTCCATTTAGTACTTCAACCATATCCTCTCGGCAAATGATAGGGAGTACAATGAACAAAAGGGGGAACGGTATGAATGTTGAATTATTACTATAATAACCACGAACAAAATTCCAGATTGCAAATGCCCCGAAAGCTGGATTTTGAACAATCTGAAGTTCTTTATTTAGTTTACTCATCATTTTCACATCCCATCTTAATTAAATCATTGTAGTCTGGATGCCAACCTACCGTTAATTCATCAGATAAAGAATGATAACAACCAGGTGTAAAAAAGCCTGGCACGCTAAGATGATCAATATTAATAGCATCATCTTTACATTGTAAGTAAAGGAGCTTTCCTTGTTCCTTAGTGGAAAGGGTTTTTCCAGTAATATTAATAATACTCTTTTTGTTTTTCCACTTTTTCACAAGCTCTTCTTGATAATTAATTAGGCTAACTTCGCTAATATCACCTCTTTTAGCCCATATTGTCCTATTGGTGGAAGCTCTTAAGTAATCACTAATTGCTTCTAATTTATCATCATAATCACATTCGACTAGATTTAGTTGATCTATATATCTTCTTAGAGCATTATATTCATGTTGAATTTCTTGTTCGGTTGGGCGGGGCGCTAACTCTTTTAGACTTAAGTTTTGATTAAGCTCGCGAGAAATAGCTATAAGTTGAGCTTTATAATCTTTAAAAGAAATAGACATTGCATTTCCAGCCTCTATTAGCTCTGCGGTTTTTCTATCAATCCATCCAAGCATTGAGTCAAATACATTCATCATAAGATCATCATGAATTGTTGTTTTTTGGCAAAAGGTTTCGAAAAGATAGGTCGTATGTTTTATACTTATTGTTTGTAATGTGAATTTCTCAATTATTTTGCAGGCTAAAGTTTTGTTCTCGGGCTTAAAAAAGTGTCTGACATATAACGCATATTGTTCTCCAAGTTTCAATTCATTTCCTGTTACATCGTAGAATTCCAATCTTGATTTCACCCACATTTCTTCTGCTGATTCTAGAGAATTAGCTTCATTAAACCAAGTGGAAATATTCCCTTTTCTATTAGCAGCAACAAAAAGTTTGAAGTTCGTGTTTTCAATTTGAAGTTCGTTATTTTTAATTGCAAGTAGCCAATTGTATAAAGTTTTCCATAAATCTGGTGAACGATCTGCTACTGGATTATTCTTTGAGAGAACACTTTTCAATTGAATAGCATCTATAGTGCCGTCTTCTTTTTCTGTAGCAATATCTTCCAAAACTTCAATACTGACAATATCATTTCCGGAACAATTCATTAGTTCATAGAGTGCATGTCTAACTTGAAGAGAATAAGCATAAACCTTGTCTGGCACATGAGTATTAGCAATGTTCGTTTCCATTTCATTATTATTCTGATTATTGCTCACGGCCCTCGCTCCTTATTTAGGTATAAATAATTATATTTTTAGATATTAGAAAAAGAATCTTAAGTACCTTGAATTATTGTATAGTATGTACATGGTATCATTTGGTATGACAATCTTCAACCAATAATTACATTCTTTTCTCCTTTAGATATAATGGAACTATGAAGATTGGAATTTTCATCATGAATTTGCTCCGAAATAAACCTATACTAGCAGTTTCCATGAAAGTAAATTCGTTGAACTCTATCTAAATTGAATGCGGCAATCAAAGAAAGTATAATATAAGAAAAGAATGTATTGAAGGAGCGCATAAGAATGGATTCCGATGAATGCCAAGAACCGATTCATCAGCGTCACGATACGTCATATCGCTTTCTGCTTTCCAGTAAGAAATTATTTGTAGAGCTGTTGAGGTCTTTTGTTGATAAAGGATGGGTGCAGGAGATTGATGAATCGAATGTCCAGGAAATTCCTCATTCATTTGTCCTTCAAGATTTCAAGCGTAAAGAAGCGGACTTGGTCTATCAAGTCAAGTTGAATGGGCAGGATGTTGTGTTTTATCTGCTGCTTGAAATGCAGTCCAAAGTGGACTTCCGAATGCCATATCGGTTACTCTTGTATCAGGTGGAGATTTGGCGCTACTTGATGCAAAATCAAGAAAAAGACAAAGCCAAGCGGAAGACCTTTCGTCTCCCAGCAATTGTGCCAATTGTCTTGTATAATGGGAAGCAACGTTGGACGGCTAGTCGTCAATTTCGTAAACTGCTTGCAAATGAACAGATGTTTGGTTCAGAATTGATTGATTTTGAATATTTATTAATTGATGTTGCACGATATACAGAAGAAGAACTCTTAGCTTTATCAAATACCATTGGCTCCGTGTTCTTGCTGGATCAGACAGAGGATCAGGAGCAATTATTAAATCGGCTGAGTAAGCTAATGAGTACCATTCAGAAGTTACCAGAAGAAAGTCAGCAGCAGTTTGCCATTTGGATGGCTAACATTCTTCTGCAAAAACTTCCAGAGAGTGAGCCACACCTGCAGGAACTTATTCAAAATCCGAAGGGAGGAGCTGCCATTATGGGGTTGGAAAAAACATTGGATGCTATTGAACGTAAAGCAAAGCAGGAAGGCAAAGAAGAAGTTGCCAAGCAATTGATTGGTATGGGAATGGACACCTCGTCTATTGCTCAAGCAACCGGCTTCTCCATAAAGAAAATAGATGAATTGCGTGAGAGAGCTTACTAAAGTAGAGAACCGTTCCAATATGGAGCGGTTTTTTTCATTAAATTGATTTTCTTAGAGTTCCCTGTCAAAAACGTCAGTTGCCTTCAGTGATTTTTCGAGTTGGTTACCTGGTTTCCTTTCCTCTTGCTCATCAATAATCGATTCTTGATTCTGCAATTCCTCAAACTCCAGCACTGAATTAATTTCCACCTGACGGGTCACCATATCCTGTAATTTTTGCTCAAATTCGAAAGGCTTAGCGACCTCATTTCTTGCTTCGGCGAGCTGGATTTGGGTGTCGCTCAACTTCTGTTCAGTAGAGTGGAGGATGGAAGGAATCTTATCTAAGAGGTTTTCCATTCGGGTGATGTTCCCCATTTCGGATTCTCCAAGTTCAGTAGAGTAATTCTCAGCCCCTTTAATCTGAATACTAATGTTATCGAAAGCGGAACGGGCTAAAAAAATCTCAAATCCTCGATAACTACCGACATGCACAGGTTCTTTTTGATTCAAGTCATTTACCTTGGAAAGAAGGAGAAGTACCTCACCAGCCTGTGGTCTTTCTGTGTAAGTTTTTCCATCCAATTCGATCATAAAATCTGTACCTTGCGTTTGATGGGCTAATTCTATGTCGGCCTTCAGCTGTTCAATCCTTTGTTCGCAGTAAAGAAGTGTTTGTGGGTACTGCTGACTAGTCTGTCTTTCCAACATCAGTCGTTCATTGCTCCAGTTGGATTTTAGCAGTTTTAAACGAATTACTTCGTTATCCACCTGCATTTTCTCAGCCAGCAGGGGATTAGCTGTAGCAATAGCCTTAACCTCCGCAGCAGACAATACTGTTTCATCGGCATCTTCACAAGAGCGGGAAATGCTTTTGCCGTTCATTACTTGTGAAATGTAGCGAAGTTTCTGCTCTTGAATCTGCCATAGATAGCTGTCAAACGTTCCTTTGGTGACGTAGCGGAAGATCTGGACCATTTCATTTGTGTTGCCTTGCCGAAGTATACGACCATCTCGCTGCGTAATATCTGCCGGACGCCACGGGCAGTCTAGGTGGTGGGCTGCAACGAGCTTGTCTTGGACATTTGTTCCAGTTCCCATCTTTTGTGTCGAGCCTAGCAATATGCGTACTTCGCCGCGGCGGACCTGTTCAAACAATTCTTCACGCTGCACATCGGTTTTGGCATCATGAATAAAAGCGATTTCCTGCTCGGGGATACCTTTATTCATTAGTTGGGTCTTGGTTTCATCATAGATGTTAAACTGTCCTGGCTTCGGTGTCCCGCTGTCTGAAAAAATAACCTGTGTAAGCTTTTGATCTACCGTTTGCCGCCAAATCTCAAATGCATTATGGATGCATCGACTCAATTTGGAATCCGGGTCGATAGGCGCTTCTTCATCCACCAGCCGGGGATCAATAGACATGAGCTTCGCCTCATTGGTCAGCTTGAGCATGTTATCTTCGGTAGCCAGCACCTCATTGTTGCGGATTTTCTCTGCACGTTCTACAAAGCTGTCCATTATCCCTTTTTGAAAAGGAGAGCATTCTGTGACCACTATGGTCGGCTTCCCATCTTTCAACTCAGGAACGGGCAGTTTGAGCATATCCGCTGTTTGAATATCAGCTACGGTGCGAAAGATGTTCATTAATTCAGGTAGATTATGAAACTTTGCAAACCGGGACTTCATCCGGTAGCCGCTGCCTTCGGGCGTCATTTCAAGAGAGGAAACCACTTCCCCGAACGTGGCTGCCCAATTATCGAAGAATTCCAACCCCAGACGTTTCAAAACTGTGGGTTGTAAATATCGCTGCATGACATACATTTCCGACATGCTGTTACTTATAGGGGTACCGGTGGCGAAAACAACACCTTTACCTTGATTCATTTCCTGCACATATTGGCATTTTAGCAGCATATCCATCGCTCGTTGGCTGCTGGACTTGCCGATTCCAGCAACGTTTCGCATTTTGGTAAAAGTGAAACAGTTTTTGTAAGCATGGGCCTCATCGATAAAAAGCATATCCACGCCAAGCTGTTCAAAGGTAAGTAAGTTGTCCTTCTTGGCTTCATTGACCAGACGTTCCAGTCGATGTTTTAGATTGTTCTGAAAGATGACCATTTGCTTAATCGTCCAACTGTCGCCTTTTTCCTTTTTTACCTGGTCAATCATCTGGGTCACGCTGTTGATCTCATTCTGCAAAAGTTGTTCCTGACGCTCACGGGAGATCGGGATTTTTTCAAACTGGCTATGCCCGATAATAATTGCGTCATAATCGCCCATGGCAATTTTGGAAACAAAGCGCTGGCGGTTTTGCAGGCTGAAATCTTTCTTTGTTGTGACCAGGAGGTTTGCAGAAGGGAAGAAACGCAAAAATTCGTTAGCCCACTGTTCCGTTAAATGGTTGGGGACGCAAAAAAGCGGTTTTTGAACGGCTTCAATATGTTTCAGATACATCCCGGCTGCGATCATCGCGGCTGTTTTTCCGGCCCCTACCTCATGGGCCATCAGTGCTGTTCCCGAATAAATAATTCTGGCCGCGACATCTTTTTGGTGTTTTCGCAACTCCATTTCCTCGCTCATCCCTTGAAAGACAAGATGGTTACCATCGTAAGTACGGGGACGTAACGTGTTGAATTTGTCATTATAGATATTCAGCAGAATGTCGGCCTGATCTTTATCTTTGAACAACCAGGAAGCGAAGGCTTCTTTGACTTGCTGTTGCTTGGCTCTGGCAATCATCGTTTCTTTGGCGTTTACGACATATTTGACCTGCTCATTACCATTGTTATCAAAATACGTTACCGGATCTCGAACTGTAATGCTCTGCAGGTTTAAGCTGCTTTCATAAATTTCATAAGCATTGACGCGGGAGGTTCCGAAGGTTTGATTCACTTTAACGGATTCACGTTCCAGAGATTTGCCGGAGATACGCCAGGTATTGGTGTAATCCATATATTCCACATCAATGTTGCTGGCGGCTTTATGATATCCCGCTGTACCGAATGTCTCATACATAAACTCCCGATAATAGCGAACGGGAATCCACGGACTACCAATGCGAAAATCAATATCGCCGGGAAGCAGAGGAGCAGGTTGAACTGCTGTCAGTGCTGTCACGTTACGTTCAAACAACTCGGGATGTTCAAGTGCCTTCAGCTTGGCATACGCAAGCTTGTCTTTTACATTGCCGGACAAATATTCCTCATCCAACTCCCAGCCTTCGTCAGTGTCTCCGATATATTTTTGCGGATTCAGAAACAGCTTATCGCCAAGCTCATTCAGGATATCCTCTTCTTTTTTGCCGTAGAGCCTGGACATGTAAGCAAGATCCACTTTTAGCTTTTGGTTCAGACAAATTTGTAGAGCTTGTAGCGCAGTATCTGCTTGTTCCGGCAAACGGTTCGGTTTAATTGTAGCTTTGAAGAAGACAGGGGCTTTTACCCAAATTTTCTCTTTTGTCAGATCTTCAATGGAACGAAGTAAAGGAAGCTGGTCGTCATCGGCAAAAGCGGCAGTATTCACGCGATCATTAATGGAACCATGTTGTTTAACAAAGCGGTCATACACCTGATTCAGTACCCGTTGAGCATTCTCAAGTTCGTTCAAGGTATAACCATATTCTTTAGTCTGGATGTCAATTACAGCTTTGAGCGCATCTCTTATTTCACAGAGTTCCTTGATTCGTTCCGCCTTTTTGCCTTTGATTTCTTGAGGCAGCAAATAACCGTTCTCGCAGAAGAAGATACGGTTCTCTCTAATGACATAAGTGAAATTCTTTGTTCCTGCATCAGCTTGTACGGCTTCTGTCGGTTCATCTTCCCAATCGTCGATCCTGACTTCATCAGGCAGGGCCGTAAATTGGCCTCGTAAGGATGTTATGGCGGTGTCGAGATCTTTGTACAGGTCTTGGTCTGGTTTGGGAAAACAAGCCGTGGTTCGTTCTGATCCGTACATGCTGCGATCCCAAGCCATGTGACCAAGCACCATTTCCGGATGATGTAGGAAATATTGATTTATTGGAATACCGCCAGACGTACTACCTATGGATACCCATTCGGGCATTTGTGAGCGCTCTCGTTCCCGTGTCTGTTCCAGCTTTTGCAGGAACAACATATCAGTGGTCACTTCGGTTCCAGCCAGTGCTTTAAATGCTGTATTGGGCAAGCGGATGGCCCCTATCAGATCAGCTTTGCGAGCGATTGTCTCCCGGATAGACGGATCTTGTTTATCCAGCGTACCTTTGCTGGTGATAAAGGCGATGATTCCGCCTGGCTTCACCAGTTCCAGTGATTTTACGAAGAAATAGTCATGGATCAAATGGCTTTCTTTGTGCCGAGGGTCGAAAATCTGAATATTGTTAAAGGGAATATTGCCGATAGCAGCATCGAAGCTATTGGGAGCAAAGCTGGTGGTTTCATAGCCCTGAATCTGGACGTTTGCAGACGGATACAGTTGCTTGGCTATTCTGCCAGTGATACCGTCCAGCTCTACTCCATAAAGTTGCGCTTGCTGCAAGCTCTCCGGTAATACAGAAAAAAAGTTACCTGTTCCCATCGCGGGATCAAGTATCTTTCGGCTTTCGCTGTAGTTTAATCCAAATCGCTCTAAAGCATGGTACACATGCCGAATCAACTCTGGCTCGGTGTAGTAGGCCGTAATCGTGGAATTTAGAGCCTCGGCGTATTCTTTTTCATCCAGCAGATGCTTTAGCTCCGCAGCCTCACTTTCCCAGCCCTTAGCGGTTTCGTTAAAAACGTTCGCCAGTCCGCCCCAGCCCACATAACCAGCGAGTATCCTTTGCTCCTCTGGTGTGGCCAAACGTCGCTCGAATTCAATCTTTTTCAGCAACCGAATGGCCTCGGTGTTTCGTTTGTACTTGCTCTTGGCTCCGGTGGGATAAATGGATTCCTCCGGGGTGTAACGGAAATTGCTCGGGGGATTAGCTTTGGGGGAAAGAATATCCTGAGTTTCGGTTTTTGATCTACTTGCGGATGCTTCAGGCTGTGGATCATTGAAGGAGTGCTCATGACTTGTCTCTATTTCTGATGTTAAAGGTTTGTTCGATAAAGTTATATTTTCATTTTTAGAGCCATCAGCTTCGTTTTCCAAAGTTTCAGTTTGTTCGGCGTAGTCGAACAAAGTCCATTCTGCTTCTACTGGGGGAAATGGCGGTAAGCTCTCATCATAGCGTCCTCTCTGAATGAGTTGCAGCAGAGTGGACGCCACTTTTCTCCAGTTGATAAGTGCTTCATGAGAGCCGTTGGTATCCTTCCACGAAAGCTCAATTCCTTTCCCACTGTGCATGTATCCGGTAAGACCATCGCCTAAGTCACCCATTGACCCTCCAATGCCGTATCGGTTTTTTAGCATGGAAATCAGGTCTGCTGCTTTGGCATCTGGATGTTCAACGACAAATTGATAAATAAATGCTTTACCTTGCATTGAGCCCATCCCGCTGCGAAGTAGGTACTCCAGCATGTCTTGCTCTGAACGCGCATTGTTAATACCTTGTTCAGGCAATAAAAAAGAACCGCTGGTTGGCGGCTCTTGAGAAGGAGTGGGGGAGGAAAGGGATGATTTTGTGTTTGCTATCTCGGCTTCAATACGATGTCGTTCAGCACCAGTTCCTCGGCGGTCGATTTGATCTGATTCAGATGGCGTGTCCGTTCCAGAATGTTCTCGGTCTGCGGCAGCGGTTGAAGTCGAAGCAGTTGTTCTGTCAGCAGGGTCATTTTCTCGTTGGCTTCCTGATCTGCTTGGTGCATTTTCTCCATCAGATTGCCTTGCATTTTCAAGCTCGTGAACCGCTGGGGATGATGATTCCGCAGATAGTTGAGCGCCATCCGTCCGTATTTGCCCAGGGGCTGGTGATCGGCTTCCGCTTGATTGGAGATTTGCAGGAGGGGATAGAGTAAACCGTCCTTCTGTTCGGAGTAACTCAGATTCGTGTTTCTGTTGGTCATGGATAAAACTCCTTTCCTGTTCCATAATGCTCACATGTCTGCCGATGTCCAGCAGAATATCTTTGGATATATCACTGATGATTCCTCCCAGACGGGACATGAGCGGTATAGAGTCCCAATCACAGATGGTTTCAAAAATTGAAGATGCATCAGGCTCGGGCAACTTGCAGCGCCGATAAATAACATAGTTACAGCTGGCTTCAATGATCTCCAGCATTTGCTCCTGTACCCCTGCAATGGGGAGAGAAGCAAACAGGTGGTCTGCCATGTCCAGTTCCATGTCCTGATATAATTCCAGAGAGGACAGGCTTTGTTTGACCATCATTTTAATGCAATTACTAAGATCGTCGCTATCATAGGAAGACAATCTGCCTGCCAACTCGGCTGTATCTACTTGTTCCAGACTCCATGTTGAGGGTGGGATTCTGCCATTCGTTTGACTTACGTCGAACAAATAGTCGATGCTGAGCCGGGCCTCGTGAAGGTTACAGACGGCAATGGCCTTTTCTCCTTTGTTGACATAACGCCCCAGCTTGTTCCAAAGAGGAAGGGAGGCCAACATGGTTGCTTCGGGTTTTTGCATGTAGACCAGCAGGGCATTATCAAAGGAGTATTTATAAATCCTGGCTGCAAAGGTCAGGTAGTCAGTCCAGGCAGTGGGTGAGCGGGAAATGCGCGATACTGCTGACTCATAAATGGCTTTGAGTTGTTCGGAACGCGCCATGCGGGTTGTCCTCCTTTCCTACTAAACGGGAATGGTCCTGTGCCTCAGACTTCCAACTCATCCCATGTATCCCTGCTGCCTTCCTCAATGGGATGATACTGGTTCCATACCTGATACAATGGAGTGGAATAAGAGGGATAGCGTAGTTTAACGGCTTCAAAGAAGTAAGGCAACAATCCATTGTCGAACAGGTAATAGGGGCTAAAATGTCTGGCATCGTCTTCTTTTTCTCCTGTATAGCCGGTATACAGATTAAAGGCCAGTCGTGTAAGGCGGGTTGTCGTTCCCGTTTGCCAGCCTTCATGTAGTCCTTCCAGTCGAATGCTATCTTCTTTGAAATTGTACAAACTTTTAATATGGCTGCGGGTACTTTCGGTCAGGCCAAGGAGATAGAAGAGGGCTTCCCTGTATGGATCATGTTGTCGATGAGTACGAATAATGTTTCCTTCATAAAACTGCTCATGTGCCTGGTCTTTAAAGATCATTGAATTTCCTCCTCGTAGGGTTGTGCTGAGGGTTCTGTGTTTTGCACATATTGTTGTGAAAAATACAATTCGAGTGCTCTATCGATAATTTCTTCGACTTCTGTTGCTTTGCTCTGTGGTGAAAAATATTTGGCATAGACCTTATGCTTCAATTTAAAGGGAGCAGGAGTTTTACTTTTGGGCTTGCGGGTAGCTTCGCCAGAAAGAACAGCGTGGATGGTCTGATCGCTGCAAGTACGCTTTTCCGAGTGGCTTCGCAGCAACTCCGACTTCTTCATGTCCACCTTGTAACCTTGCTCATGGATCAGGGATTCTACAGCTTGCTGCTCCGGTGGTTTTAGATAAGATAGATCCACTGCTGGACGAAGTTTGATTTCTCCGTGATCTACTCTCTCCAGCAATTCAGGTAGTAAATGATTGAGGCGAAGATATCGTTTGATGTTGGTGGGGCTCATATCGTTTTTCTCGGAGACTTCATCGACACTCCAGCTTCCCTGTCCCACTGGGACAGAGGAACTGGAAACGTTGATGTGATCAGGGTTTTCGGCGTTTTCAAGCTCACTTAACTTGCCTTGTTTTTGTTTAGCTTCCTTGCAAGCTTCAAGCTGCATATGCAAGGCTCGTGCCAGTTCGCTGGGCAGCATATCCTGAATGGAGCGCTGATGGAAATTGGTATCCACCACGATGATGACCGCTTCTGCTTCGGTGAGATGCTCCATGATAATCGAAGGGATGGAGATATTGCCGATTGCCTTAGCGGCGTTTACGCGATTATGTCCTGAGAGGATTTCATAGGAATCGGGTTCTTTGGGGCGGACGATAATGGGAATGATAACGCCATTTTCCCGAATGCTCTCCATTAAGTCCTCCAACTTTTCCCCCTCGTACATTTTGAACGGATGCATGTGGAACGGAACTAGATGATTGAGCAAAAGCTGAGTCACGCCTTGTTGGGGTGATTGAACGTGTGGTTCGGTTGTTTCTTCCGACAAGAGCAGGAGCTCGTCAATACTAGAGAGTTTGGGCGTAGGACGTTTACTTGTCACCTTGTATCAGCTCCTTTGCCAAACTATAATAGGCTGAGGCTACCTTCGACTTGGGGTTAAATTCGATAATGCTTTGACTATAGAAGTTTGCCTCTCCAACTTTGACAGAGAGTGGAATTTGAACATCAAAGATACGGATGGTTTCCTGGTAGTAGGCTTTAACTAGCCGAAAGGCTTCTTTATACAGATTGGTTCGAGTATCGCACATGGTCATCAGGATGCCTTCAATACTGATCCGAGGATTGATGCGTTTTTTCACCTTGATAATAATTTTTAGCAATTGAGTTAAACCTGTTGCGGACCAGAGCTGCGGGTTTACTGGAATCAAGACACTGTCGCTGGCTGCAAGCGCATTGATCGTCAGCAGACCAAGGGATGGATTCGTGTCAATAATAATGTAGTCGTATTTGTGCTTCATGGATTCCAGCAAAGAGGCCAGAGTTTTCTCTCCACCCATTTCGTCTCTTAAATTAATTTCGGCAACGGACAACTCGATGTTGCTTGGGATGAGATCAATATTGCCGTGATTATGAATGTATTCTTCAGGAGCAGGAAGTGGTTCATCGCTCATGAGCGCGTTCATAATATTGAACATTGAAAACTTAAGTTGATCTGGATTTTCGATCCCAAAGCACATGCTTAAATTTCCTTGCGGGTCGAAATCAACCAGTAACACTCTCTTTTTTTCATGGGATAGAGCACACGCCAGATTGTAGGCGGTGGTTGTTTTACCTGTACCGCCTTTCTGATTGGCAATGGTAATTACAGTAGGGTTGGACATTTTTATTACCTCCTTGGAGGTTCGCTCCGAACATATTGTCAATGGTAGGGAGCGGGGCTGGTTCTCTCATTTTTCTCTCCGAGTTCTCTCTCAGTTCTCTCCAAAGGTCCAATTTGTGCATCTTTTTAATTGTTGCTAGAAACCCTTGTGGCTCTAAGGAAAGCACGAAAAACCCGTATAAACCCTTGATTCTACAAGGTTTTTCACGGATTGTAGTTTCCCTTAAATTCACCTCCAGGGATGTAAAGTCCGAATAAATTCTGGGACTTAAAATCCTGCGGTAGGTGACTACCGTACCGGTTCGATCCCGGTCCTCGGCATCCTTACGTTTTACCACGGTCACATCAACGTTAAATGAACGAAAATAACGAGAGGTCCTGTGTACCTGCGGAGTATTCCGTTTTAGGTACTCAGGACCAACGAACGCCTCACCGTTAACATGCGGAGGAGGCGTTTTTGTTTTGGCTAAAGGGAATGGATTTAACGATGATTGTCTTTTGGCAAGTTTCATAAAGGTGACGCTGGGAGAAAAAAAGGGGATTCCTTATGTCCATAAGCACGGGCAAGTTGATCAAAGCGCTGCAAGAGCTGGAAAGCGCACCCATGTGCATCAGCAATGGGCCTTATATATGATCAATCTCGTTGAGAATGCTCCCAGTCTATTTAGTGCATTGAGTAAAAAGGTTCATGAATTAGAACTGAATGGGGCACTTTCTGCCATTTTTCTGGGCCACTAACGCACCTGAACGAATACTTGAACAAAGGTTTCTTTTTAATTACGAATTATGTAACCGGATTGTTTAGTCTTGTTTCCAATGTAACCATCACATTATTCCCTTTGTTATTATTGGCTTCATCCAGTCACCATCTGTGGAAATCTGGTCACTTATCGTTATTCTTTTGACCCAGCAAATACGGGAAAATTTATAATTAATATTGAATATTTAGCATACATACATCTATTTTGCCCAAACGTACACACGTCCTCGCCCATACGTACGTTTTTTTTAACTCCATAATTTTGTAAAATGGCTTGAGACACAGTTTTACTTACTTTTAACTATGTTACAAAATGATAAAATATAAATATAAGGTTTTTTTGTATGCAACTAAGTTAGGGCGTGTATTCAAACCTAAGCAAGCCAGATCATAATCGAGGCCAACGTCAAAAAAGCCTTGAAGGTGCATGTCAATTTATCAAAGCGAGTCGCTAGGCGACGGTAGTGTTTGGTTTTGTTGAAAAAGCACTCCACTAAATGCCGTTCTTTGTAGATTGCTTTGTCCCATTTTCGCTGTACTCGACGGTTTTTCTTGCTGGGAATCACTGGAGTCGCCTCTTGCTCTTCTAGGAGTTGGAGAATCCGGTTCGTGTCATATGCCCGATCGGCCAGAACTTGCTTTTGGGTTAAATCCATCGACTTCAGCATTTCATAGCCCATGACCGAGTCGTGACGTTGTCCGGCCGTCAACTCTAAGCGCAACGGATTGCCTAAAGCATCCACAATAGCGTGAATTTTAGTGGTCAGTCCGCCTCGGGATCTTCCTATGGCCTGGAGATACTGCCCCCTTTTGCCCCGGCTCCATGCTGATGAACACGAACAATAGTCGCATCAATCATTACACTTTCGAAGTCAGGTTCAATCGAAACATGCTCTAAAACTCGATCCCAAATGCCAGCGATTTGCCAGCGGCGGAACCGGGTGTACACTGAGGACCAAGAAGGATAATACTCTGGCATATCGCGCCATGGCGCTCCTGTCCGGGCGACCCACAACATCGCGTTGAGCATCACCCGATTGTCTGTTCCAGGTCGACCTCCTTGTTTTTTTCGTTCCGGTGGCAGCACGTCTTTAATCTTTTTCCACTGATCATCTTGGATTTCGTATCGTCTCTTCATACTTTTTAATTTACCACGATTTAACTTTGTTTTGTAGTTTGAATACACGCCCTAGTTGTATGGCTATTCATTTCCAGAATTTTGAGTTGGACCAAAGTAATAAAGAGGTGAACTATGGGTAAAGAATCCAATGATCAAGAACACGATATAGACTTAAAGATAAACAATAGCGAAAGTGATCGGCTTAACATATCCAGAGTTCCGATTATATTATGGATCACTCTGATCTATGGCGAGGGAATTATTTTTCAAAATATATATACACCACTACCGCTTCAAAGCATATTGTTCTCTTTGGTCATGATTCTGCACGTACTTTTGTACTGGTATGTTCGTAAAGTTCTATACTACTGCTCATGGTTTTATTTTATTATTCAAGGAGGAATCATCTTTTCGAGCGTCTTTCTCCTGCCTGAAAGCTTTCCGATTGTGCTGACTGGTTTAATCCCGGCTTTAATCGGTCAAACCATAGGGGTTTATTATCATGCGAAAAAAATTGTGTTGCTGTTTTTTAGTTTCTATCTTCTTTTTTGTTCTTACATTATATGGAGTCACGATAGCAAAAACTCAGTGCTGTTTATTACGTTGCTCATTCTCATAGCTATTATCGTAGCTGCATATGCTAATCTTTTCTACAGGCAGGTCAATGCGCGGATTCGTACCCAAAACTTTCTCAATGAGCTGGAACTTGCACATCAAAAAGTGGAGGAGCTTACGTTAGCCAACGAGCGGCAACGCATGGCGCGGGACCTGCATGACACACTGGCTCAAGGTCTTGCTGGCCTGATTATGCAGTTGGAAGCCGTAGATGCCCATCTGACACAAGGCAGCTCACAGAGAGCCCATGAAATCGTTCAGCAGTCCATGTCCCAGGCACGCAAGGCTTTGGCTGACTCACGACGTGCTATAGATAACCTGCGTTCAAAATCGGCTTCGGAAGTGGACTTTGCGGATGCAGTCCGGGAAGAAGCGCAGCGTTTTACGATGGCTACCGGCATTCGAACAGCACTGGACATCAAGATTAAATCTTCGGTATCCAGGTTGTTGATTGAGCATGGGCTACACATCATAAGTGAATGTCTAACGAACGTAGCCAAGCATTCGCATGCTAAGAACGTAGGGATCAATATTTTGGATAATCAAGGTAAAATCTATATAGAGATCCGTGATGATGGAAAAGGATTTAATCCGGATATCATCGCCAGACGATCAGGACATTACGGACTCATAGGCATTCACGAGCGTGCCCGTCTACTGGGTGGAACAATACAGATCAACAGCACAGTTCAAGAAGGTGCGTCTATTAAAGTAGAGGCACCTCTTACCAAAGGAGACATAGCATGAAATTTAAAATACTAATCGTAGATGATCATTGGGTGGTTAGAGAAGGGCTAAAACTTGTTCTAGAGACAAATGACAGCTACGAGGTTGTCGGTGAAGCCGAAGATGGGGCAACAGCTATTCCCCTGATTGAGGAACTTCAGCCGGATGTCATACTAATGGATTTATATATGCCTCAAATGAGCGGGTTGGAGACAATGAAAGCTTTAAAAGAAAGACAAAATGACACACCAGTTATTATCCTGACTACCTATAACGAAGATGATTTAATGATCCAGGGACTGTCTTTGGGGGCAAAAGGATATTTATTAAAAGATACCAGCCGTGAGAATCTATTTCGGACTATTGAATCTGCATTAAGGGGAGAGACACTTCTTCAGCCAGAAATTACAGCAAGAGTTTTTGCTAAAACAAGTGAGAGAGAGGTCAAGAGTGAGCAGCGTGAAGATACTTCAATTTTGACCGAGAAAGAAAGAATTATATTACAGTCCGTTGCACGGGGGCTTAGGAGCAAGGAAATTGCGTTCGACATGGGGACTTCGGAGCGGACCGTGAAAGCACATTTAACGAACATTTACAATAAACTCGGTGTCGATTCTCGATCCGAAGCGGTAGCCGTGTCTCTGGAACGAGGTATTCTGCATCGTTAAAATGGTAAATAAAAACATATTCAGTTCGAATTTGCCCTTTCGTACATAAGGAGCCTGCCCTTATGTACGATTTTTTTTATTATAAACTGCTGTACTATGAAAAAAAAGGTATGCAGTTTAATATTATAGATTGCTCAAACTGCTTAAAGGAAGTCGAGGAGGATGAAATTGTTGAATAGGACACGAATCAAAATGCTAGTCACGGGAATAACTTTCGCTATGGTGGTTTCCGGTTGCTCAAGTGCTTCGGAGGATACCACTGTAAAATCCGGTCAACCGGTACACATTCAAAAAGTAACGATGAAGCCTTTGGCTAATGAATTTAATCTGGCAGGAACATTGCAGGCAAGCAATCAAACCACTGTTTCCTTTGAAGCGAATGGACGTATTTTAAATACGACGGTTGAAGTGGGGGATCAGGTACATAAAGGGGCAGTCCTCGCAAAATTGGACACAACCACTTATCAGTTGCAGCTTGCTCAGGCCAAGGCAACTATGGAGAAGGCGAAAGCCGGTGTTAGCCAAGCAGACGCTTCTGTTCAATCGGCACATGCAAGCATTCGTAATGCACAATCCCAGATTAATTCAGCCCAATCCAAATTGCAGGAATTGAACAATGGAGCCAAAAAACAAGAAATTGCACAGGCGAAAAATGCGGTTACTGCGGCAACCAATATGTACAACAAGAAAAAGGCAGATGCCGCCCGGACCCAAAGTCTATTTCAGGCAGGGGCCGTATCATTAACGGAAAATGAAAATGCGCAGTTGGAAGTAACGAACGCACAAAAAAGTTTAAGTGATGCGCAAGAGCAATTGTCCCTTTTGCTTGCAGGGGCTTCCCAGGAACAGCGTGCACAAGCTTCGGATGGTGTAGATCAGGCCAGGGCAGGGCTGGAATCGGCTATGGCTACTCAGCAACAAGGGCTAGCCAGTAAAGCTCAGGCACAGGCTTCCTACGAGGATGCGGTAGCTGCTTATGAGCAAACGGCTTTAGCACTTAAGAAAGCCACTTTAACCTCCCCCATATCTGGTGTTGTAATTGAGAAAAAGGTAGCTGATGGTCAACTGGGCTCCAGCGGGAGTGAAGCGTTTATTGTTGGAAACATCAGCACTTTAAAAGTTCTCCTGCCTGTACCGGACAGTGAAATCTTATCGTGGAAGACAGATCAAAAAGTAAATATATCTCTATATAATGAAATAAGAACAGGAACCGTTACCCAGATCTATCCATCGACTAATTCCAAAACGGGAAGCATCAATGTGGAAGTCAGCATTCCTAATCCTGAGCTAAATTGGAAGCCTGGTCAAGTCATCAGCGCATCTAAAAGCATGAATCAATCCGAAGCATTGTTAGTGCCAGTAGAGGCTGTAATTAGCACCGGAGTTGACCCTTATGTCTTTAAAGCTGTAAATGGCAAGGCCGTTAAAACAGCGATTAAACTGGGAAAAGTGACTAATAATCAGCTCGAAGTTGTCTCTGGACTACAAGCAGGCGATCAAATCGTTACGCAAGGAGCAGGAACTTTATTTAATGGCGATTTACTCGGGAATGATGTACTTGGGAAATCGGAGGAATCGTCCAATGATTAAATACATCGTTAAAAAACAGAAAATTACACTTATTTTCTTTGGTATGTGTATTGTGCTAGGGCTCTACAATTTTACATCGCTACCTAAACAGGAGCAGCCTGATGTTATTCCCATGTCAGCCAGTGTTACAACCGTCTATCCGGGCGCCTCACCTGAAAGAATTGAGCAAACCATTACTAAGATATTGGAACAGAAAATTAAAGAAGTGCAAGGTGTCAAAACGATTTCTTCCACTTCGTCTAAAGGCCAATCCAGCATAAGTATAGAAGCTTTAAATGATGCGGATCCGACAAAAGTGTGGGCTGATCTTCGTACAAAGGTGCAGGATGCACAGTCTGAGCTTCCAACAGATGCCAAACAGCCCATTATCAATGATAGCATGGCAAGCTCTTTCATTGGTTCATATGCGATTACTTCTGATAAAGTTGAGAATTTATACTCGTTAAATGAATTGATGAACAAATGGAAAGATCAATTAAAAACGGTTTCAGGTATTTCGAAAGTTAATATTCAAGGTATACCAGATCAAGAAATACGTATCAGTTTAAATACACAAAAAATGCAGCAATATAATATTTCCTGGGAACAGGTTGTTCAAGCAATCAAAGATGAGAATGATAGAGTTCCTACAGGAAGTTTAGATTTCAATCAGCGTACTTATCAGATGACGGTAAATGCCTCAACTGATCCATCTATCCTAAATAACGTTCAGATTTCAAGCAACGAAGATGGGTTTCCGATATCTTTGAAGGATGTAGGTACAGCCTCGCTTGTTTTTAAAAAAGCGGGTAGTTATACGTATGTGAATACCAAGCCTGCTATTTCGATCAGTTTGAGTGGAGATACAGGCACAGACGTGCCAACGGTATCTAAAGCGGCAACAGCCAAAATCGATGAACTTGCAAGTAGCTTGCCTAAGGATGTACATTTTGAAAAGCTCTTTGCACAAAATGATCGAGTAAGTGAGATGTTTGGTAATCTCACCAAAGAGATGATCATCGCTATTATATCGGTCATTGTTATTTGTACATTAGGATTAAATTTGCTGACTTCTGCATTTGTTGCCTTGGCTATTCCTGTTTCTATTGCTATCAGCTTTATTGTCTTGCCCACAACAGGGACAACGCTGAATCAAATTTCAGTTATCGGATTAATCATCGTACTAGGTATATTGGTTGATGATGCCGTCGTGGTCAATGACAACATTGAACGCCGACGCTCTGAATTTGGAGAAGATGCTACGGAGGCGGCAATTAAAGGAACGAAAGAGGTCTCCTTATCAATCATTACAGCCACGTTAGCTACGATTGCAGCATTTGCCCCGCTTTTATTTCTGCCGGGCAATATTGGAGACTTTATTAAGCCGATTCCTACCGTTATTTCGTTAACGATGTTGGCCTCCATGATTATGTCGCTAACGATCATTCCTATTTTCCGTCAATGGTACGATAGCCGTCGTAAGGGTAAAGAACGTAGCAAAACGACCAAGCCCCCGGGGCTTCTTGGTAATCAAATACAGTCTCTCTCCAATGCGTACTCTAAAAACTGGATGCCGAGAATATTGCGGCGTCCGCTATTCACAGCGCTTATAGGTCTTATGATTGGTACAGCAGCCTACGGACTGCTTGTTATTGTTCCCATTGAATTATTTCCGGAATCCGATCAAGCGGATGCCACGATCAGCGTAACGATGCCAGAAGGAACGTCGTTGCAGGCAACCAATCAGGTTGTAAACGAGATTGGGAACTGGGTCAAAAAACAGCCGGAAACAGAGAGGTTGTCGGCAACGGCAGGTGGAGGAGCGCCTCAGATGTACAGCGATGTTGCAGGTGGTCACGGCTCTGGGGGAGCGGTAAATGGCCAACTTGCTGTCGTTGGAAAAGAGGGGCTATTTGATCTCAAAAAAACAGTGGATAATTGGACCCATACGCTACAAGCTAAATATCCATCTGCATTGATAAGCATTCGGGTTCCTCAATTAGGTATCCCGGT
Organism: Paenibacillus sp. LT-B23; assembly: GCF_059417685.1. Taxonomy (NCBI): domain Bacteria; kingdom Bacillati; phylum Bacillota; class Bacilli; order Caryophanales; family Paenibacillaceae; genus Paenibacillus; species Paenibacillus sp. LT-B23. Next base: position 63,809 of record NZ_JBSQBM010000005.1, read on the forward strand.
CGGCAGTGCGGTGTCTATCCGTATTAAGGGGGAAGACATCGGAAAACTGCAAAACATGACAGCTAAAGTAAAAGAAATTGTTGCGGGGACCCCCGGAGCTGTAGATGTGACCGATAATATGGGTATGCAAAGCTATAATCTGAATTTCCAAGTCAATCAACAAGCCTTGGATAAATATCGGGTTAGCTATTCCAATTTAACGCGTACTTTGCTATTAATGGGTGACGGGGTCAATGTAACGGATTTTGATACGGGTAAGGAATTGCTGGATATAAATATATACATGGAGAAACCAAACAATGATCCTGAGGTATTGTTCCAACAATTAAGTGTGACCAATGCGTCAAAAGAGCAAATACCCTTATCCCAATTAGTCACGATGAAACCGGACTTTTCCATCCAGCAAATCCACCGTTATGATTTGGAACGGACGGTAACAATTTCAGCCAATGCAAATGGGCGTACGGCTACGGAGCTCACCCAGGACATCCGTAGCAAACTTACCAATACACAGTTTGAACAAGGCTACACCTGGGAGATGGGAGGGGAAACATCCGCGCAGTCCGATATATTTAAGGATTTGGGCAAATTAGCCGTTATAGTTATTTTTCTCATTCTGCTCCTGATCACAATGCAGTTTTACTCGGTCTCCACACCACTGATTATTATGACCACTGTATATCTGGCAGCGGCAGGAGGAGTCCTAGGGAGTTTTATCTCAGGTATGCCAATCGGATTCATGAGTATTATGGGGATTATTTCTCTTGCCGGTATCGTCGTACGTAACGGTATCGTGTTGATAGAGTTTATTGAAGACGCGCGGCGTGAAGGCGCTGAATTAACAGAAGCTATCTTAATGGCATGCTCTGCCCGTTTTCGTCCGATCCTGCTTACTTCACTAACTGCGATTGTGGGTATGATCCCTATTGCCACAATAGGCGAGATCTTGTTCAAACCGTTGGCAACGACCATTATATTCGGACTGATCTTTTCAACCATTTTAACATTGTTTGTGGTTCCGACTCTTTATATGGTCGTAGCTAATCTGAAATTGAAACGGAAGCATAAGAAGGAAATGAAAATAAATAACGATAGCTCATTGTCTTTGTAGCTGTTATAAAAGATAGACAGATTATGGTGTGCTCGAATATTACCCGATCGTACATTAGGCTGTTTGCCCTAATGTACGATTTTTTCTTTTGCTGGCGCAATACAATGAAGTATGCGTGTATTACTCATCAAAAGCGGTCTAAACAGATTTTAAATGGTACCAAAGGAGAGAATTATATGACTGGAAATGAGCAGAACGGTCACATTCTAATATCAGATGATGTTTTATACAAAATTACGGGTTTGGCGGCATTGAAAACTCCAGGAGCTATAACGATAGAAAGAGCGTACGAGGGAAACGGAACTTCCTGGTCTGACCGCCAATGGTAGATAAAACGGGGACTTGAATCGGGATTTCTTGCAGGCAAGAAATGGAGCTGTATAGACCTGAATTTGGATAATGGGGATGCCATCAGTCTATGGGGATTTGTGGATTCGAATATCGGAAACGAAAGTGCTTGGGCAACTATTCTCCATCCGGACGGTTCTCATACGGTAACTGCAGTTGAACCTCTCTATGTTGGGGAATACCATAAGTGGATAAGCCCAAGAATCAGGACATACCTCCCCCAACTCATAGGAGTGGCTTTTTAGTGGTATCCGGGTTATTGAATCATTTCACTAACGAGATGTAGGCCAGTTGGGCGAATTTGAATCGGAGCCATGCAAAAAGAATGAGCGGCGGCGTTGATGGTTCCCTACTTACGATTATATAGGTTTCTCCATAACGTTCCAAAAACAATTTCATATGGAAAAGAGCATTTCGTAAGCAGTTGATTATAGTGATTTAGAATGGCCGCTAACTCGTTACTGTAAAGAAACAAAAGACAGAGTGCTGGCAGTTCGGTCGATGTTGATGTGCTGACTGTGATATTAGCTGCACCTAACGAAAAAACGTTTGTTGATCTTCGCAACTAAACGCCCATGCTCGTGACGCTGGATACTGGCACACGTCCAATGGAGGGCGCAAAAAACCGAATACGGGCAACGAAGAATGTAACCATGCCTCTCCTTCTTTTGATTGGCACAGATCCCCCAATAATCGCTAACTGAAGGGCCTGACAACACTTATACAAGTAGTCAGGCTCCACTCATTATCTTAGATACTTTAAATCGATTCATTGAGCTTAAAAAAGCTTGGAAGCCGTGACAAACGATTATTTGAGCTGCGTAGGTTCATTTGCTCTCGCAACATCTACTTTGCTTAGAAACAGATAACAAATTGTAAAGGAGAGCGCGACAGCAATGATCATTCCGGAGATGGCATAGATAAAGTAAGGCCCAAAGTAAGCGGGAATGCTAAATATACTGGATAACACATATCCATACAATCGGACACCGAAAAAGCTGATAAAAGCCGAAGCAACTGAACTTGCAATGATGGCGGCTAGAAAAGCTTTTTTGTACTTAGCCAGTACACCGAATAAAGCAGGTTCAGTAATTCCCAAAAGACCGGAGACGGCGGCTGAAACAATAATAGATTTTTCTTTAGGTGTGTTTACCTTGTAATACACTGCAAATGTTGCGCCTACGATTGAAAAGTTAGCCATACACATCATAGGCATTAACATATCGTAACCTTGTGTTGCGAAATTCTGCAAAGCAATCGGAGTCATTGCATGATGCATGCCAGTAAAGACAGCCAAAGGTCGAATCGCACCAACAACAACGCCAGCAAGGATGGGAGAGATACTGAATAAGCCTTGAACAAGCCAAGCCAAGCCATTGCCTAGGTGAATGCCAATGGGACCGATAACGGATAATGCCAGGAAGCCCGAAATAAACAAGGTTAACGTTGGCGTAACTACGGTTTTTAACACTTCTGGCATAAACCTGTTAACAATTTTATGAATATGGCTCATCGCCCATACGGCAAAGATAATCGGGATTACTGTACCGGTGTAGTTAAACACTGGGATAGGTATAAAGCCTAAAAACTGAAATGAGGAAAGTTCCCCGGCCTTGGCCGCATCCACCATCGTTGGAAACATAATGGTAGCAGCGATTGCTATCGCTAAATATTCGTTGGTTTTGAAAATTTTAGCCGCCGAGGCTGCCAAGAAAAACGGTAAAAACGTAAATACTCCGCTCGCCATCATGTTAATGATCTGAATGGTTTCGCTTTGATCCGAGATGATATGGAGGGCGGTCAACCCTGCGATAAGTCCTTTGATCAATCCTGCCCCGGCAATAGCTGGAACGATAGGCCCAAACACGCCGGATACAATATTCATGAAGAGTGTAACAAACCCTTTCTTTTTTTCAGCGCTTGCCTCATCTTCCTTTTGAACATCCGTTAGCTTTAATTCACTGGCCAAAATATTAAAATATTCCGCGACTTTAGGACCAAGAATGATTTGGAATTGGTCATTATTAAACTGCGCGCCCAAAACCGGGTCCAATTCCTTAATTTTCTCTATATCCACTTTGTTTTTATCTTTTAGATCAAACCTGAGTCTGGTCATGCAATGCCAAGCGTTTTGAATATTGCTTTCTCCTCCGACCCCGTAAATCATGTCGTGTACCGCTTTCATTTTGTTCATTAAAAATTCTCCTGTCCTTGGAATATGAAGTATTGGTTCCGTTTACATTCTGAATGGTATCACAAAGGTCTGTCGAATAAAAGCAGTCCAAAATAAGCTTTGTTTTGTGAAAAAACCTTGATATATAAGGATTTATTGAACTTTTTCTGATAAATTGGTCTGGTTTTTTTTAATAATCAGACAATTTACCCAGCCAAATTGATTCTGTATTTCAAACATGTTTCAATAAACCTAGAAATTCTTAGAAAAGAGGAGAAATATGAACCCTTCCATCATCACTAATGTGGAATGTTTTGTGCTTAAACCTGATCGACATAATCTGGTGGTTGTCAAAGTAACTACAGAGAATCAAATTACGGGGTATGGCTGCGCCACTTTTCAGCAGCGCCCGAAAGCCGTTCAGCTCATCGTCGAGGAGTACCTCAAACCTATATTGATTGGAAGAGATGCCAATAATATAGAGGACTTATGGCATATGATGATGGTCAACTCTTATTGGCGTAATGGCCCCGTACTGAATAACGCTATTTCTGGAGTGGATATGGCTTTGTGGGACATTAAGGGTAAAATTGCCGGCATGCCCTTGTACCAGCTGTTTGGAGGCAAATCGAGGGATGCGATACCTGCATATACTCATGCGGTTGCGGACAACATCGAGGATTTGTACCGAGAGATTGATGGTATTCTTGAGCAAGGATATAAACATATCCGGTGCCAACTTGGCTTCTATGGGGGGAATCCTTCGCACTTGCACGCTCCGGATTACCCTACCAAGGGGTCCTATTATGACCAAGACGAATATATGCAAACCACCACCAAGATGTTTGCTCTATTAAGGTCAAAATATAATGACCAGTTTCATATCCTGCATGACGTGCATGAACGACTTTTCCCCAATCAAGCCGTACAGTTTGCAAAAGACCTCGAATGCTATAAACCGTACTTTGTTGAGGACATTTTACCGCCGGATCAAAATGAATGGTTAAGTCAGATACGTTCCCAAACTTCAACTGCAATAGCCACCGGGGAACTGTTCAATAATCCTTTAGAATGGAGAAGCCTTATTGTCAACAGACAGATTGATTTTATTCGCTGCCATGTATCTCAAATTGGAGGGATCACGCCTGCTCTTAAGCTCGGAGCCTTATGTGAGGCATTCGGAGTTAGAATTGCTTGGCATACACCGTCAGACATTACTCCTATTGGAATCGCCGTTAACACTCATCTTAATATTCACCTACACAGTGCCGCAATCCAAGAGAATATTCCGATTAAGGAGAACACACGCAGCATCTTTACGCCCATCATAGACGCTAAAAACGGATACATTTACCCTCTTGAACTTCCGGGCATCGGCGTGGACTTCAATGAAGAACAGGCGAAAAATTATCCGGTGGAATACAGGATGCACGAATGGACGCAGGCGAGATTGCCAGATGGAACACTTATGACCCCTTAAAACAAAAATACTCCAGCATATAGGAACCCTTATGCTGGAGAAGTTGCCTATTTAGGTGAATGCTTCTATAAATTCCTTCTTTTGTGATGCTCGTTATTGAAGGCTGTCAAATACGTACATTTATAGTCAATGGCTATGATTTCGCTTATCTCAAAGATAATCCCATTATTAAGTATGCCGCGGCTTGATATTTTCATCGCTGGGCTCTTTCTCTTTTGTTGCAAGAGCATAGCCTGTTCTTTATTAAGTGCGATTGCCTCATAGGTATTTAGGTAATGAGAAATCGTATATTTATGTTTTTTCACATAGGATTGAATGGAGTGTTCGGCATCCGTGTGCGTAAGGATTGGGAATAAAATAACAGGTAATCGGGACAACTCTAACTGCATCGTTTGATAGTTAACGATTCTTAGACGTTGATATACCCATACCTCATCGCTGCTTGTTATTCCAAAAATCTGTTGGTCCTCGGGAGTAGCGGGTTGCTTTTGCAACTCGATTACTTTGGATTTTATGTTGGAGTATGGGTTCTCAGTTAAAGAGTTATAGATGAGTGGACTGGTCTGAATATTCTTTCCTATGAAGATGCCTGATCCTTGAACGACTTTAACCAAGCCCATGTATTTTAATTTTTTGATTGATTCATGGATGGTGTATCGTGAAACATTATATTGCTTCGCGAGTTCTCTTTCCGTCGGCAGTTTCCAGTCAGGATAATGATTTTGATAGATTTTGCTCAATAAATCGTGTATTACAAATTCCTTTTTGTTCACTAATAAGCCCCCTAGTCGTTGGTTCATTGATATTTTTATCATACTGTTATAGCAACTATTATCAAGTGATCATATTAATTATGAGATAGAGGTAGGAGGAATTTCAGATGTTCGAACGCAAGAAAAAAAATACAGATTTGTCTTTCTTGGAAATATCATCTCCAGTATCTGGCCAATTTGTGCCTCTTGATAACGTTGAAGATGAGGCGTTTTCCACAAAGGCTATGGGAGAAGGGTTTGCAATCCTCCCGGACACGGGTAAGGTTATTGCTCCGTTTGACGGCATAATCGCCCATATTATGGAGAAAAGTAAACACGCTATTTTAATTCAGCACCAAACGGGCACGCAACTATTGATTCATGTGGGTATGAATACGGTTTCTCTTAAAGGCGAAGGCTTCAAAACGCATGTCAAAAACGGGGATCGGGTCAAAAAAGGACAGTTGCTGCTGGAATTCGACATAGACAGGATTCGTCAGGCCGGATACTCTACCGTGACGCCTATCATTGTTCCGAATGGTCAGGACAATGTCAAGCGAGTTGAAGTGGACAGTACCGTCTGGAGGCCTTTGGAGGATACGGTTTTACGGGTCTACTACTGAACCGGTTATACATGCCAAACCTGTACATATAACGTTAGAAGCTGTAGCGAGATAATTTATCTTAAAAATCCCTTGTTTACTGCTTCTCTTGATCCGCTTGTTTTGAGATGGAGTGTATTCTAATAGGATAAGCAATACTCTAACCAATCTTCATGTCCCGTTGGATCACAGGCTATGATGGAAAATGTAATCATAGTCTGATCCTTTTATATGATTGAGCAATATTAGTAATATCAAGACTATCTAAGTATGTTACCGACCTATAAAATAAAAGTAAGAAGAGTCTTCATTGTTGAATAGGAGATGATAATACATGAAACCCTGTGAACCTCTGATCATTTCAAATGAAAGCGGATACAATTTTCAGGCTGTTGGAAGTGTACCGATTGCCCACGCTTGGAGAATGATTGTGCGAGACCATAAGCAAGTGTTTGGCAGAGAGCCACTACAAACAGAAGAAGAGGCCGCAATCATTATTCGTTATGCGCAGGAAGAGGATGATTGCCCACAGTGGCCAGAGGGCTATTGTCTGCGTTTTGTTGCTGGTGAGAAGGGAACGGTACTACATATCATAGGCCGTGATGAGCTGGGAATCATTTATGGGTTGCTTCATTACAGTCGCTTCGTTTTGGGTGTGGAGCCATTCTGGTTCTGGGCGGAACTCTCTCCGAACAGACGGGATGCTATAGTTCTGCCGAGCCAGGATTATGATAGTGCACCGTCCAAGGTTCGCTATCGGGGCTGGTTCGTCAATGATGAGGTCTGCTTGATTGGCTGGAAGGATGATTATCCGCCGACGGAACAGGTGTGGGAGCCCGTTTTTGAAGCATTGCTACGCTGCGGTGGCAACATGGTAATTCCGGGGACGGATTTACCGCGTACAGGTATCCATCATAAGCTTGCAGCAGAAATGGGATTATGGATTACTCACCATCATGCCGAGCCGCTGGGTGCGGAGATGTTTTTGCGTGTTTTTCCGGGTAAACAGGCCAGCTACAAAGAGCATCCCGAACTGTTTGAACAGCTATGGCAGGAAGCGATTGAACGGCAAAAGGGAGAGAAAATTGTATGGGTATTGTCTTTTCGTGGCCAGGGAGACAAGCCTTTTTGGGAAAATGATCCTTCCTTTAATACGCCGGAGAAACGTGGACAATTAATATCTTATGTGGTTCGCAAGCAGTACAGTATGATCTGCGAATTTGTGGAGCAGCCCGTTTGCAGTATGGCGATGTATGGCGAGATTGCCGAGTTATACAAGCAGGGTCACATTGAAGTCCCCGAAGGAGTAATTAAAATATGGGCGGACAATGGTTACGGTAAAATGGTATCCCGGCGCCATGGGAATCTCAACTATCGTGTACCCGCATTGCCCGAGGTGGAGGATGAAGGCAAGAACGGTGTATATTATCATGTGACCTTCCACGACTTGCAGGCGTCAAACCATCTTACGCAATTTCCCTCCTCAGCCGAGCTGATTGTGAACGAATTAACGGCAGCATTTGCCGCAGGAGCAGACGAGTATCTGTTGGTCAATTCAGGTAATATTTTGCCACATTTATATACTCTGGATTTGGCAGCGAATTTATGGACGTATGGTAACGTGGATGCTGAACAGCAGCTTACTGATTTTATCGGGCGCTTGTACAGTCGTCAGCATCAAGAGATTTCCCGATTGTACCAGGATTATTCCCGTTGCACTATCGTTTATGGTCCGCACAAGGATGATCGGGCAGGGGAGGAATTCTATCACCATCCAGCACGGCAAATGATGGGCTTTTGGCTGCAAGGTAAAGAAGGCAGTGATGAACGGCTGTGCTGGGCTGCTGGAGAAGGACCTTTTCCTGAGCAGGTACGCTGGTTCAAGGAAAAAGCCGAATCGGCAATCCCCGGCTGGGCTGAACTGCGAGAGAGGTGTCTGCGAATTATGAAACAATTGCCTGAAGACGAATGTCGCAGGCTTTATAATCAGCTTCTTGTGCAGATTGAATTGCATCTGAGCGGCTCCCGTGGGCTGGCTGACATCTGCATTGCTTACGGGTTATTTCTTGAAGAAGATTATCCACGAGCATTTGTACAAGCTTCGCATGCAGTTTGGAGCTACCAGATGGGTAAAGAAGCGCTCTTGCTCGCAGGAACTGGAAGATGGGAGCATTTCTACCGGGCGGATTGGTTGACCAATCTCGATAACACCATTTCTCATGCGGACACGATGCGGAGATTTCTCCGGATTCAGGGAGATAGTCCCGATATGTTCCTGTGGTACAAACAATATGTAATGCCGGAAACAGAGAAACATATCTACCTGGAAAATACGCATCGCAAGCCGCTACCCGATGATGAATTGGCATGCTGCTTGGAGAAGGTGCTATATTAGAGGACTCGGTCCCAGTAAAAGAACCTTCCGGTCCATCAAGATGGATTGGAAGGTTCTTTGTAACTTAACCCATGTTTTGTTTGGCTTCTGCATATCTCATGATGCAACTTTCAAGCTACCATCACCTGCAGACCTCTAAACAATTTTTTTCTTCCATCCATACCTTTTCTTGAGTTTCAGGTCTACTCATATCTTCTTGCAGAAAACCCGTGTTCCTTGGCAACCCACGAAATGACGAAGGCAAGAAGCATAAGGATAAGCAACGTCCACGGAAAAGAGTGAACCCCAAGCGTCTCTAAAAGAATTCCGCCAAGCAAGCCGCCTCCGCCAATGGCCAGATTCCAAGCGGTTACAAGCATAGACTGAGCTACATCTGCACTCTCGCCTACCGCTTCGGCCAATGCGGTCTGTAATAAGGTAGCGGCACCGCCGAAGGTCAGTCCCCACAGGGCAACACTTAAATACACGATGGCAGGTTGGTGACTTCCGATTCCTAGTGCCACAGCAGTTACAGCAAAGCCAAGGGTACTCATGAGTACCAATAGACGCAACCAGCGGTCGATCAATGCCCCGACTAATCCAATTCCGGCAACCGAAGTTATCCCGAAAATAAGCAGCACCACATCCGTTCGGGAGGCCAGTCCAGCCTGACTCAAATAAGGAGCGATATAGGTGTACAGAATATTATGCGCAAGTACCCAAACCAAAACGACAAGTAAAATGGAACGAACACCGGCAATCGTGAAAACCTTACTCAGCGGGAGTCGCTGATGGGAAGCCTGTCCGGGAAAATCCGGAAGTTTCCAGAGTACCCAGACGAATAAGACTACCGCAAGAAAGGACATGGTACCAAAAACCGTTCTCCAGCCAACAAGCGCACCGAGGAACGTTCCTAACGGAACGCCGAGGGCAAGAGCCAGCGGGGTTCCTGACATGGCGACAGCCATGGCGCGTCCTTTTAATGAATCCGGAACCATTCGCCGGGCATAGCTAGCAAGCATTCCCCATAACACACCAGCGGCTACGCCTGCAAGGAAACGGGCAGCCAGCGTCAAGATATAGTAAGAAGACAGTGCCGTAATGGTATTAAACATGAGAAATCCAATGATACAGAGCAATAATAAAGGCCGTCGTCGCCAGCCCCGTGTTGCGGCAGTCAAAGGGATTGCGGCAGCGAGCGAACCGAGAGCATACAACGTGACCAATTGGCCAGCCAAAGCTTCCGATATTCCCAGTCCTTTGCTGATTTGTGACAATAGACCAGCGGGAAGCGTTTCGGTGAGTATACAAATAAATCCGGTCATAGCTAGCGCCAGTAACCCGCCCCATGGAAGTCCTTTAGATGAAGCTGTATCTCTGGTAGTGTGTTCGGTAAAATTCAGATTTGAATTCATATTCCAATCCCCTTCTAATCAAGCATTACATCTGCTCAAAAGGAGCAGGAGTTGTTTTTTATCATAAGGTATGTTTTGATATAACTGAAATACTATTATTTCATATAGGGAATAACCGTATGGTTATAAGGGTGTGTGTCTGTGAATATGAATCATCTTGAAGTGTTTATGAAGGTTGCGGAGAAAATGAATATGACGGAGGCTGCCAAAGCACTGTTTATTTCTCAGCCTGCGGTTAGCAAGGCTTTGATCCAATTTGAAAATACTTTGCAGGTGAAATTGTTTATTCGCGACAAGCAGAATGGGCTCGTACTGACCGAAGTGGGAAAAGAAATGCTGAGTCTGGCCAGACAAATGAAGGAGATCGAACATAAAATGGTTCAGCTTGCGTGTCAGGAGAATAAGCTTTTGCGCGGTAAAGTGAAAATAGGCTCCTTCCCGGCGGCCTCTACGAACTTGCTTCCAGAAGCGATCTGCTTATTCCGCTCCCAATATCCGGAAGTCACCATTGAACTGATGGAAGGAAACTCGAATCAAATTAAACAATGGGTGGAGGATCGCACTGTTGAAATTGGAATAGTAGCTTCCCCATTTGATCATTATAACGTCCGCATTCTTGAACACGATTCCATGGTTGCCATCATACCGGAGAATCATCCATTGCAAGCAGAACACGAGGTTTCTCTGAAACAGAACAGGAACGACCTTATCTTCTGTAAAGGAGGACATGAATCTGCTGTATTAAACACCTTGCATGAGCAGCAAATTCCTTTCCAGGAGAGTCTCACGGTCCAAACAGCCGAAACGTTAGTCCATATGGTCCAAAAAAAGCTGGGCATCGGCATTATATCGAAATTTACGCTTTCCTCGGTGTCCCATTCACTAATCGTTAAAGAGATTATTCCCCGGATTACGCGGGATATCGGAATTATCGCGCATTCCTTTGATGAAGCGACCCCGGCAGCCCGTGAATTTGTAAAAGTGTTGAGTCAGTTATATCGTTCGAGTGAGTAATTTAATAACAGGGCCTTTGCAAAAGCAAGGGCCCTGTTGTATGGTTTGTTTTGGGGAGATATGAGGAATGAAGTATAGAGATTATTTATAAAACGGGAGATTCATGCTGTTGTTGCACTACAGACTGAACAGCCCGCTGCCAGCCAGTATAATATTTCTCTCTGGTAGCGTCATCCATCTTTGGTTCATATGCTTCATACATTTTAAGATTGGAAGCGATTTGATCTGGATCGGACCAAAAGCCTGTGCCGAGCCCACCGAGATAGACTGAACCCATGGCCGACAGCTCGGCACATGTGGATCGGCTCACAAGGTTGCCCAGAATATCGGCCTGAAATTGCATCAGCCAAGTGTTGGATGAAGCCCCGCCGTCCGTGCGCAGGCCGACCAACTCAATCCCGGACTGTTCCTGAATAAACTCTATAGCGTCCCGTACTTGGTAAGCGATGCTCTCCAGCGCAGCCCGGACAATGTGTCCTTTGCCAGTTCCACGATTCATACCGATAATTGCCGCTCGGGCGTAGGGATTCCAATAGGGAGCGCCCATTCCGACAAAGGCAGGCACAAGATAGACGCCATCGTTTGCAGGAACACTTTCGACTAAGCGCTGCATTTCCTCAAAGGTAGAGAACAGTCCTAAGTTGTCCTGCGTCCATTTGATGCTGTCACCTGTTGTCCGGATGATGGCTTCAAGTGCATACGTAACAGTTCCGCCGGCCCCCCAGGCGATAGCGGTTACAAGTCCGTCACCGCCATCCACCGGATGATTCCCTACGTTCATTAATACAGAGGTGCCCGTGCCAAAGGTTGCTTTGGCTGTTCCGGGCTTGAAACACAGATGCCCATACAATGCCCCTTGTGAATCCCCAATGACGCCCGAAATCGGTATTTTCTCATTGAAAAGGTCGCAATCTGCCGTATATCCGAAAATAGCGTCGGATGGTTTAACCTCGGGCAGCAGGGAAGAAGGAACGGAGAACAACTGAGCAAGCTCTTCATCCCACTCCAGCGTGTGGATATTGAACAGCGATGTACGGCTGGCATTTGTATAGTCGGTTGCATGTTTTTTGCCGCCGGTAAGCTTCCAGACTAGCCAACTGTCCATGTTCCCTGCAAGTAGCCTCCCTTCGGCCAGCAGGTTGGCAGCTCCTTCCGCATGTTCAATGATCCACTTGAACTTGGCAGCGGAGAAATAAGGGTCAAGCATAAGCCCTGTTTTGGCGTGGATGGTGCTCTCGTGGCCAGCTTGCTTCAGCTCGGCGCACAGGTCCGCCGTACGCTGGCATTGCCAGACAACAGCATTATATATTGGCTGACCAGTCGTCTTATCCCACACCAGTGCCGTTTCGCGTTGATTGGTGATTGTCAGCGCAGCTAGTGCGGACGGGTGGACGCAGGCTTGCTCCAATACGCTGCGGGCCGTTATTTTGACATTTTCATAAATTTCGAGCGGATCATGCTCTACCCAGCCGGGATGGGGGTAATATTGCTTATGCTCCATCCCGCTGCGGGCGATTACTGTACCCTGATGGTCTACAAGGAGTGCTTTGGTGCCTGAAGTACTCTGGTCGATGGCCAATATATATTGTTGATTGTGCTCCATATGCTTCGCCCTCTACTTATTAATCAATTCGAATGCAATTTGTTTGATATTGTCACCCGTAATGCCGTAGTGGTGGAAAACTTCCGCCGATTTACCGGCAATCGCCGGCTCATCCGGGATGCCGAGCACTCTCATAGGAACCGGGTGATTCTGCACAACAACTTCTGCCACGGCAGCGCCGAGACCGCCGTAAATGCTATGTTCCTCAACGGTAATGATGCGTCCAGTTTCACGTGCAGCGGTAATGATCGCCTCTTCATCCAGCGGCTTGATTGTATGCATATTGATTACCCGGGCGGATATGCCTTCGTCGTTGAGTGCCTTGGCGGCATCGAGTGCGATTCGCACGGTTTCACCGACACCAATAATTGTAACGTCTTTGCCTTCTCTCACAGTTATAGCTTTGCCTATTTCAAATGGGTAATCATCGGTTTCGTAAACGTCCTCAACGGGATTACGCCCGATTCGCACGTATACGCCGCCGTCATATTTTACAAGCGCTTCGGTCAGTTTCTTCGTTTCGTGACGATCAGCAGGCAGGACAATCGCCAGTCCCGGAATTGCCCGGGCTACTGCGATATCTTGCACGGAGTGGTGTGACATGCCAAGCGCCCCGTAGCTGACCCCCCCGCTAATGCCGATGAGCTTCACATTTGTCCGCGAATAAGCAACGTCAACTTTGACTTGTTCAATACTGCGCATACTGAGAAAGCAGGCTGGTGAAGTCACAAACGGTTTTTTGCCGCTGTGGGCCAGGCCTGCAGACATGCCTACGATATTCTGTTCGGCAATGCCGACCTCGACGAACTGCTCCGGGAACGTATTGGCAAAGGGAGCCATTGCAGCAGAACCACGCGAATCGCTGGCCAGTACCATGATATCACGGTCGTCTTTGGCCAACTCCAGCAGTGTGTCACAGATTACTTGGCGATTAGGAATTTTATTCATGCTTAATGCACCTGCCCTTTCTGCGTCAATTCTTCGATCGTTGCCTTTAGCTCTGTGAGAGCCAGCTCCAACTCTTTATCATTAGGCACATGGTGATGCCATGCCGGGACATTTTCGGCGAACGATACGCCTTTGCCCTTGGTGGTATTGGCCATAATTAACGTTGGCTTTCCCGCTACTTCAGGGACGGACCTGAATGCCTTAAGCAATTCTTCCATATTGTTGCCGTTGATAGAGACGACGTTCCAGCCGAAGGCAGTCCACTTCTCTTCCAGCGGCTCCAGTCCCATGACTTCTTCGGTAGAACCGCTGATCTGGAGTCGGTTGCGGTCGATAATGCCGATCAGGTTATCCAGCTTATAATGAGAGCCTGCCATAGCGGCTTCCCAGTTGGAGCCTTCGGCCTGTTCGCCGTCTCCCATTAGACAAAATACACGGTAAGGACGGTCATCCCGCTTGGCAGCTAGTGCCATGCCTACGGAAATGGGCAGACCGTGGCCGAGGGCCCCGGTATTCATTTCAATCCCTGGAACCTTGTTGTTCGGGTGGCCAATGAGCCGGGTACCGAACTGGCTATAGGTCTCCAGCTCTTCTTTTGGGAAAAAGCCCCGGTCGGCCAAAATACACCATAGAGATTCTACGGAATGCCCTTTGCTGGCGATAAAGCGATCACGGTCATCCCATTTTGGATTAGCAGGGTCAACGTTCATGATTTCATAATATAAAGCCGTTAAAATGTCTGTATTGCTCAGCGATCCCCCCGTATGTCCCGTTTTGGCGCGGTGAATGATGGTCAGCAGGTCCATGCGGATTTGTGCGGCTTTGACTTTCAGTTCCTGGATTTCCATAATGTCCTCCTCAAGATAGATATTATAGGGATGGGCTTTGTCGCTTTAGACGTCTCAAACGTGAATGTTCGGGCGCTTATTACGGGCGAGATCGGATCCTCTAAGCCAGCTTTGAATTTCCTGTTCTGTGGGATCGACCGGATCAGGCGTCAGGCCGGGTATATAATTGCAGGCCTCATAAATGGCCGGGATCACATTGGCGTGGATACCTACGGAATGATGGACGTAAGGCCCTTTTACGAGTTTTTCCTCCCACAGCGGCCAATCGTTTACTTCCACCCATACGTAGGAGCCGCGGGTATAAGGACCTTCAATACCCCGGGCACGCCCGAGGAACATGGAGTACTCACCGTGGTCGCCGTCAAATCGGGCAATGGTCATACCGCCACCGCGGATTTCGCCTTCATGCGTTCCGGGAGAATGGTCGTCGAAGAGAAAATGCTTGCGTAACTTCGGTTTGTTCTCTACAGAGAGCGAGACCGGGAAATTGCCACAGTGGAAGAGAAGTTCGCCGTTATCATTCTCAGGATGTCGAACAGTAATATCTGCGAAGAAGGTTGGCATTGTGTTCATGGAGGCAGCCTGCACCATAATGGAAGTAATGGCTCCATGGATATCTGTTTCACAAGTAACCGGAATTTGTTCGTCAGTCAGGATTGCGTTGGCCAGACACGGCATAATGGATATGGCATCCTGCAAAGAGGACCAGCACTGGATTGCGATAGCGCTGCTTCCTGTCTCACGGGCGAAGGATTTCATGGCGACCTTTAAAGCAGCTATCCGTCTTACGTCATCTTCGGTCACTTCACTGTAATCGAGTTTTTCTTTAATGTAATCCATCGTTTCCAGAAGCTCGGAGCTATTGCTGGAGGCGATTTTTTTGGTTCTAAGCTGAATGTCGACAATGGTAATGGGATGAATCTCAATACCGAAGCGTTCCAGCAGTTCGCCTTCATTGCACATCATCGTCCAGAACGAAGTAGGGCGGGGGCCAATCTGGAGAATGCGTAAGCTCTTGAATTGGCGCACGACGTTGGCGGCCGCCACAAAGTTGGTAAAGCCTCTTTCGAAAACCGGATCATTCACCCAACTGTTCGTTACATAGGTAAAGGGAACGTTGAATCTTCGCAGCACTTTACCTGTGGCGAAAATACCGCATTGGGTGTCGCGAAGGCGCATGCCGTCCGCAAGCGGCGCTTCATCCCGCGGTCCCCACAGCAGGACAGGCTTGCCGAGCGCCTTGCCTACACGAGCTACAGTATCTTCTGTACCAAAGTTGCAATGTGGGAAAAAAACTGCGTCGACTTCTTCCTCTTTGAATCGCTTTGCAATTAAATCCGCGTTTATATGGTCGTCATACAGCAAGCCTTCCTCATTAAGGCCCTCCAGGTCTACAATGTCGATATCCATGCCAAAGCTCTCAATTTTCTTGCGAATTTCCACTTTGTACTTAAAGGCATCGTCGGCGCTGAACGTAAATCGGCGCGTCGGAGCATAACCCAACTTTAATTTCTTCATGATCATGTCTCCTTTGTACTTGAATAAACAACATTTGCTGAACAAAATAGAATAAATAAACTAAACAAAATTAAATTAGTTTAGTTGTAAAAACTAAATTCAATGACTATTTCTATGTCGAGGCCATAGTAACATCGAATTAAAACGGTGTCAATGAATTATTCGGTGATATTTAGTTGCGAAAATCTAAACAAATAACTAAACAAATATAAATAAATTCAGCTAATCATTGCATCGCATCTCAATTCGATGTAAACTTCACTTATTCACTTCACTGCTGTGTTCATCTTATTTAGAATGGAGAATTAGGGCATGAAAATGGAAGACATCGCTAAGCTGGCCAACGTATCCAAATCAGCTGTTTCACTGGCCTTCAGCGGCAAGCCGGGTATTGGCCCGGATACGCGTGAACGTATTCTCCAGGTAGCCCACGAGGCAGGATACAGTCCCAAAAGCAAGACGATAACGGCTTCAAGAAGTGATAAGTCCTTGCTTTTTCTCGTGTGTACAAATTCGGGCATTGTCCTTGAGGAATACTATCAGCAGCCATTTTTCAAAGAATTAATCCAGTTTATTGAGGAACGTTGCCGACAAAAAGGGTATTCGTTGATCTTCTCGACGGTCGATGTAGAATTTTTCCAGAGGGATATCCAGATGGTTGCAGAGGAGAAACGCAGCGCAGGCACCATTGTTCTGGGAACCAATCTGACCCGTGAGCAGATCAGTGATATTCATGCCAAGCTGCCGAATCTGATTGTGCTGGATACCTGCTTTGATACGCTTCCCGTACAATTTATCCAGATTAATAATGTTATGGGTGCTTATCAGGCAGGAGCTTATTTATGCGACATGGGTCATACCTCAATCGGTTATATTGCTTCAAATGTACGAATTCATAATTTTGAGGAACGTAAACGCGGATTTTTGTCGGCACTCATGGAACGGGGGCTGAAGATTCCGGAGGCACAAATGCTGGCTGTAGCGCCAACCATTCTTACTTCGCAGGAGGATCTGAATCGGCAGTTAACCGTTTATCTGGAGAGCGGGAAAACTTTGCCAACGGCCTGGTTCTGCGAATGCGACTATATTGCTATCAGCGCTATGAAGACCATGAGCGAGCTTGGCATCCGGGTGCCGCAGGATACTTCAATTATCGGCTTTGACAACATTACGGAATCGGTCATTGTTACGCCGGAGCTAACAACGATTCATGTAGAAAAAGAAAGAATGGCCGTTCTGGCTGTCGATCTCCTGACCGATTCTATTGAGCAGGGAACGCAGGTTACAGCAAAAATCACAGTGGATACGAAATTTGTAGAGCGCAATTCCTGTGCTGCTCCTGCCACTTTCGTACCTAAAGGCAAGCTAACCGAGCAGGCCTGAGTAGAGGATAGATTTGGACAAAAGAACGGGGGGTCACCTTGAATGAATACGCGAATGGTTTCGATTCTACAGCATTTGCTGGCTGCGGACACTCCTGTCAAGAGCGAGCATCTGGCAAAGTTGATCCAGGTTACTTCACGTACCGTACGTAGCGATATCAGAGAACTGGATGAATTTCTGGCCAAGCATGGAGCATCGATTCAACCTGTTCGTTCAAGGGGGTATGAACTGAAAATCACGGACGACCGCAGCTTTCGTACGCTCCTACAGCAGTTGTTCCTGTATAACGAACCGGATGATCCCAATTCTCCTGAATACCGACAGCGTTATTTAATCTCGCGCCTCCTGCTTACAGAAAATTATTTGAAGCTGGAAGAGTTGGCGGATGAGTTATACATTAGCAAATCCACCGTACAAAATGATTTCAAAGAGGTTAAGCATATGCTACAGGCTTACGGAATCGGCATTGATAAGCGCCCGAATTACGGTGTCAAGCTGAGGGGCGACGAGGTTCGCTTACGTTTCTGCATGTCTGAATTCATCGTCAACCGTTCTGAAGAAGAAAGGACTGGGGGCGTGGAGGCCGCATCGAGAATGGTTACCCCTTGGGAAATGACACTCATTCACGGTATTATTCTGGAGCAAATCCAGAACCACGGGGTCACTTTGTCGGATGTTGCTTTCAACAACCTGTCCATTCATATTGCTATAGCTTGCAAGCGTATTCGCGATGGGAACCGGGTTGCGATGCTTTCCGATGAAAGGGAAGATTTTCGGGCTACCGAGGAATTTCGAGCCGCTGAACATATTGTTAGCCACATTGAAAAGCAAATGGATTTGACCTTTCCGGAGGATGAGGTTGCTTATATCGCCATGCATCTGGCCGGGAACAAGTGGTTTGAGGAAGTTACGGAGCAACAGACAGAAGAGGCGGGACCTCAGAAGCTCTTGGATTGGGGAATTTATGAGCTTGGCAGAGAAATGCTGGATGAAATTGACAGGGACTTTAACCTGAATATAAGCTGGGATCAAGAACTGTTAATGGGCATATGTCTTCATCTGAAATCGGCGCTAAACCGCGTAAAATATGGGATGAATATCCGTAATCCGATGCTGGATCATGTGAAGAATAATTATCCTTTGGCTTTTCAGGCGGGGGTCATAGGTGCCAAGTTGATCGAGAGCAAACTGAATTTGGCTATACCAGAGACGGAAATGGGTTATTTGGCGATTCATATCGGGGCCGCCATGGAAAGGCAGCAGATGAACAACAGACCTAAACGCTGCCTTGTCGTATGCACTTCGGGTGTTGGAAGTGCCCGCTTGCTGTATTACAAGTTACGTAGCAAGTTCGGTGAAAGGCTTGAGGTTGCTGGCACGACCGAGTATTACAAGTTGCAGCAGGTTCCTTTGCATGGCATTGATTTTGTGGTAAGCACAGTTCCAATCCCGCAGACATTATCCGTTCCGGTCGTGGTAGTTCAGACTCTGCTTGGCGGCGGTGACATCGATAAGATTGAAGAGCTGCTGACGGATGAAGGCGAATTTACTTTCCGCTACATTATGGAAGAGCTTGTATTTCTGAGACAGAACTTCACTACAAAAGAAGAGATTATTACTTTTTTGGGAGAAAGAATGCATGCTTCCGGATTGATCCGCTCTTCCGAGGGATTCATCGGATTGGTGCTGGAAAGGGAAAATGCTGCTCCTACGGCTTACGGAAATCTGGTAGCCATTCCTCATCCCATTATTCCGCAAAGCAACCGGACGGTATGGGCGGTCTGTACACTGAAATCTCCCATAGATTGGTCCGGTAAGCCCGTGCAATTCGTCTGCCTGCTCAGTATTAACAAAAATGGCGACGAGCCTCCGGCGAAAATGTATAAGCATCTGATGGGGCTAGTCGACGACTCCGATATTATCCAGCAAATGCTGGAATGCAAAACCTACGGGGATTTTGCTCAAATTATTGTCAAACATAAACTGTATTAAAATAAAGCTCTGCACGACATCTGCTTGGATTTTGAACAAGCATCGTGCGGAGTTTTGCTATTTTTTCCATTGTAAGCATTTCCGCTACTAGTGGAAAAGGGTTGCGTTTAGAAGTCGGCAAGAATCGTATACACTGAATCTGTAAGCTAAAGAGATGAAATGCATGGGGTGAATTCAATGGATGAGTATCAGGAAATCATAATGGGACTTATAACAAATTCGGGTATTGCGAAGAGTAAAGCTATGGAAGCCATCAGCTTTGCCGAGAAGGGTAATGCGGAGCAGGCAGCAGAATGTCTTGAAGAATGCAAGAACGAACTGGTCCAAGCGCATAAATCGCAGACGCGACTGATCCAGCAGGAAGCGGGTGGGACAACTCATGAAGTGACACTGCTAATGGTGCATGCACAAGACCATCTCATGTCTGCCATTACGACCAAGGATCTGGCGAGACATATCGTGGAACTTTACAGCAGATTGAACCGTTACGAAGCATCAGTATCCATCACACCATTATCGGGGAGGGAATAACCAATGAAACAAATTACGCTCGTATGTGCAGCGGGAATGTCTACAAGTATGCTGGTGCAGAAAATGCAGAAGGCTGCACAGGCTCAAAATGTTGAGGTTGAGATCAGAGCTACTTCCGAAAGCTCCTTTAAAGAGTATGCGGACAAAACGGATGTACTGCTGATTGGACCGCAGGTCAGCTATTTGGAAGACGATTTTAAAACCAAATACGAGCCTAAAGGCATCAAGGTAAGCGTAATCGACAGAATGGATTATGGCATGATGAATGGCGAAAAGGTACTTGCCGAAGCCTTAAATCTATAATCGTCTGTACAAATAGATCAACACTTTTTCATTGAAGGTGGTCAAAATGAAATATCATAAATTGAAAGCGTTTGACTCCAATTTTCTATGGGGTGGATCGACCTCCGCCTATCAGTTTGAAGGAGCATGGAACGAGGACGGAAAAGGGCCGTCTGTTATTGACACCCGTCCGCCCCGGCAAGGGATCACTGATTATAAGGTGGCAAGCGATCATTACCATCACTATAAGGAAGACATTGCCTTACTGGCGGAAATGGGCTTCAAGGCTTATCGCTTCTCGGTGGCCTGGACCCGCATTTATCCGCAGGGAACAGGGGAATTGAATCCGAAAGGCATACAGTTTTACAACCATTTAATTGATGAGTTATTAAAATACGGGATCGAACCGATCGTGACCATGTATCATTTTGATCTTCCGGCAGCCTTGGAAAAAGAAGGCGGATGGTCGAACCGTAGTACAATCAATGCATTTGAAACGTATGCGAAGACATTGTTCGAACACTTTGGGGACCGGGTGAAATATTGGTTAACTATTAACGAACAAAACATGATGATTTTGCACGGTTCCGCTTTGGGAACGTTGGACCCGAACCTGAAGAATCCGAAAAAGGAATTGTATCAGCAAAATCATCATATGCTTCTGGCTCAAGCCAGGGCGATGATTCTGTGCAAAGAAATGTTACCTGAAGCTAAAGTGGCACCGGCCCCTAACATCTCGTGCGTATATCCAGCGTCTTCGCGTCCGGAAGATGTGCTGGCGGCTGATAACTTCAACGCAATCCGCAATTGGTTATACCTTGATATGGCGGTGTTTGGCCGTTACAATACGCTGGTCTGGAGCTACTTCGAGGAAAAAGGCTATACGCCTGAGATTCAAGAAGGTGATATGAGTATTCTGTCCGCCGCGAAGCCAGACTTTATCGCTTTTAATTATTACAGCTCTGCAACGGTCAAAGCCAGTACCCAGAATTCGGCAGAAAAAGGCGGGATGGGGGATCAGCAAATCTCAGTTGGAGAAGTGGGTGTTTTTGCTGGGAGTGGAAATGAGTACCTGGAACGAACGGAGTTCGGCTGGGGAATTGATCCGGCAGGCTTGCGTGTTACTCTTAGGAAGATCTATGACCGCTACCAGCTACCGCTGATCATTACCGAGAATGGACTGGGGGCTTTTGATTCCTTGGAAGAGGGCGATGTCGTAAGAGATGATTACCGCATCGATTACTTGCGCAAACATATCGAGCAATGCCAGCTGGCTATTACGGACGGGGTGGAGCTGTTTGGTTATTGTCCTTGGTCTGCAATTGATCTGGTCAGCACCCACCAGGGAGTAAGCAAACGTTACGGATTCGTCTATGTTGACCGGGATGAGTTCAACCTGAGACAATTGCGGCGGATTCGCAAGAACAGCTTCCATTGGTACAAAAATGTGATTTCCTCAAATGGAAGCGTTCTCTAGATTATAGTACAACAGATGAAACTCTAAAGCAGGAGTTGAAGGAATATGGCTAACGAAAAAAAACTATCGCATAAATTACAAAGATACGCTGGGAAAATTCAGCAAAATCGCTATATGAGCGCTATATCAAATGGACTGATGTCCACCCTTCCTTTTTTGATTATTGGAGCATTTTCGACGCTTTTCTCCGCACTTGCCTGGGAGCCTTACCAGAACCTCATCGCACCCATTAAGGGTATTATCGGATTAGGATCGACGATGACAACTGGCATCATCGCCCTCTATGCAGTCTTCTTCATCGCCTACAGACTGGCGCAAGCTTTTGACAAGGACCCGCTGGTTCCCGCAGCAACGGCACTGCTCTCGTTTCTTATTTTGACGCCGATTCAAACATTCGATAAAGTCCGGGCGCTTCCACTTCAGTGGCTCGGTGCGCAGGGTTTGTTTGTCGCCATGTTGGTTGGCTTGCTCGCTTCCCGATTGTATATCTGGATTGTCGATCGCAACTGGACCATTAAAATGCCCGAAGGAGTACCGCCTACCGTTGTCAAAACATTCTCAGGATTAATTCCGGCGATACTCGTAGCTATGGTATTCGTTATTGTTTCCGGTCTGTTCATGCATACGTCATTCGGTACGGTCCATGAGTTTATTTATACCTATCTGCAAGTGCCACTGGAAGGACTGGGTGGATCACTGGGGGCTATGATTGTCGCCCTCATCATTATGCAGGTGCTCTGGATGTTCGGAATCCACGGCGCAATTGTAACGCTTGCCATCGTCAAACCGATCTGGATGAGTCTGGATCTTGCCAATCTCGACGCTTTCCAGGCGGGAGCTCCGCTTCCGAACATTATCGGGCTGGCTTTCTGGTACATTTTCTCAAACTATGCGCCGATGCTGGGCTTCGCTCTCCTGCTGGTCTTCTTGGCCAAGAGTAAGCAATTACGCACAATTGGCAAGCTCGGTCTTCCGGGGACTTTTTTCTCGATTCACGAGCCACTCATTTTCGGAATTCCAGTTGTTTTGAATCCGCTCCTGGCTATTCCGTTTATCGTTGCTCCTATCGTCTGCGCGGTCCTCGGTTATTTTGCGACAACTGCGGGCTTGCTGCCTGCACCCATCGGAATTTACCCGGCATTTGGCACTCCTATTTTTGCTCTGGGCTTTATTGAGGGGAGCTGGAGACTTGCAGCTGCACAGCTTTTGCTCATTCCCGTTTGTATGTTGATTTACTATCCGTTCTTTAGAACGCTTGATAAACAAGCGTTGAACAGGGAACGCGAAGCACAGGAGAAGTCAGAGCAGGAGGGAACGGCTGGAGCCCAAGCTAGTATCGTTACTTCATAAATGAGCAATAAAACGGAAAGCGGCGAACTGTTCGCCGTTTTCTGTCATTACAGCAATAAGGGGGATGCCGTATGATAAAGCTTGGCATAGCGGAGAACAAACGTTACTTTATCAATGAAGGAGTTCCATTTTTTTATCTGGCGGATACCGTCTGGAGCGCATTTACCAACATCTCACTGGAGGAATGGGCTGATTATCTTGACTACAGAAGTAGCCAGGGGTTTAATGTTCTGCAAATCAATTTGCTGCGTCAGTGGGATGCCAGCGGCAGTGATTTGGATTACGAACCGTTCGAACGGATTGAGGACGGGAGCTACGATTTTTATTCGCTGAATCCAGACTATTTTGACAGGGTGGAGACAATGGTCGAGATGGCGGTGAGCAAGGGATTTGTACCCGCGCTTGTTTTGCTTTGGTGCAATTACATCCCGGATACATGGGCGGCCAAGCTTCGTGATGAGAAAAAGATGCCTCTGGAGGCGGTAGAACCGTATGTGCGTTACGCGGCAGACCGATTCTCAAAGTATCACCCTATCTATATCGTGAGCGGGGATACCGACTTCCCGTCAGAGCGAGCGAACGAGTATTACCGCACCGCACTTCACGTTGTGAAGACGCATAGTCCAGAGTGCTTGACTACTCTGCACATTCAGGGGAGACTGGCGGAGGTGCCGGATGAGTTCATTAACGATCCTAATTTGGACTTTTACATGTACCAATCAGGTCACAATTCGCAGTTTCAGTCCAAGGCCTACACCTTGGCGTTGGACTTCTACAACAAGCGGGTAACACGGCCTGTGCTAAACTCGGAACCTTGCTACGAGATGATGGGATACAGCCGGAGAGAATACGGTCGTTTCGGCCGTGCCGACGTTCGTAAAGCTGCATGGCAAAGTCTTTTGTCTGGTGCGGGAGCCGGCGTAACCTACGGAGCACATGGAATATGGAGCTGGCACAAAAAAGGGAAACGCTTTGGAGTTACCGGGGAAGGTTTTGATAGCCCCTATGAATGGCAGGCTGCCCTTAAATTTGAGGGAGCGTGGGATTATGGATTCGCGAAGTGGCTGTTCCAGATATACGGACTGGTAGATTTGCAGCCTTGGAACATAGTACTTAAGAACACGGAAGAGATTCGAGTTGCCTCAACCAGAGGCTTCGAAAAAATTGCTATTTATGTGCCGGTGAACACGGTCCTGAAGCTAGACGCTGATCTCAGAGAATATGACTTTACGATTATCGACCTGGAATACCGCCGATTTGCAGCAGCTTCGGTAGCGTTTCAGGACAATGTAACGGTTATTGATATGCATAATTTTGAGGGGGATGTCATCGTGATTGGCGTGAAAGATAAGAATTGAGCGTTCCGCAATCTTCATCCGAATCTCTGTTAGATCGCTTGCAACCTTTCCATCCTGAACTACGTCAAAGAGGTTGTTAATGGCCAGGCGGCCTAATTCAACTACAAGGTGGAACTTACATGAATATGAGAAAAAGCGCATTCGCAGCCATGACCACAGTATTGCTTCTTTCCTTCTCTTTTGGAGGTCAAATGTTTGCGGCGGGCAATCCGTTCAAGGATTTGGACAGCATAAGCGGCAAAGACAAAATCATTTCCCTTCAAAATCAGGGTTTGCTCAAAGGGGTCTCTGATACGCAGTTTCTCCCCGCCTCTAGAGTGACTGCTGCCCAAGGCATTCAGTTGATCTCCGGCGGGTTTCAGCTCAGTTTGGCTGCTATTGATTTTAATAAGGCGCCACAGGCCAGCGGACTGTTCACCCATGTTAAGGATACAGCATGGTATGCCGAAGCCTTTATCAACGCGCATTATAATGGCGTGGAGATTCCCAAAGATATTGATCCTTCAAAAACGCTGACCAAGGAAGAGTTCACCCATATGCTGATTCAGGGCATGGAAAAAGCAGGTAGCCTGCCGCTGATCAAAATTGTACCTGTAACGATTGCTGATGATAGTAAGTTGGATCCATCGTATCAAGGCAGCATCCAGCGTTCGCTGATATACAAGGTCAATACCTTGGATGCAAGTAAAAAATTTAATCCAAAAAGCGAGATTACACGTGCGGAAGCAGCAGTCATGTTGTATAACGCGCTAGAATATCTAAAAGCTCATAAGGCTTAACCGATTATTCTGAGCCAACCTCTTGATTTTTATGAGGTACCGTGTGGATTTGGGCTTACAGTTACTTGACACCATTATCGTTAATGCTATAATAAGGAAATCGAATTTAGAACCAACGGTAGCTGGTTATCGTATGGTTTCTATCCTGGTCCTTCGGCATGTAACACAGGTAACGAATAAATAGGCTGGCTCCGGATGAGGGAGACCAGCTTATTTTTTTGTGAATAAACAGTTTAAACATTTCGGGACCCATATATCGAGAGGAGACGGGAGTTATGTTTGGTAATGATTGGGATGAAGTTTTGCGAGAAGAGGTAGAAAAGCCTTATTTCAATGAATTGAGGTATACATTAGCACGCGAATACAAGATACATAAAGTCTACCCTCCAAAGGAAGATTTGTTTTCTGCACTCAAATTAACACCATATCATCTTACCAAAGCGGTTATATTGGGACAGGACCCCTATCATGGAGAGGGACAAGCCCACGGCTTGAGTTTTTCCGTAAGACCAGGGGTGCGTACACCGCCGTCTCTGCAAAATATATATAAAGAGTTGCGTGATGATATCGGCACTCCCATTCCCAATCAGGGCTACCTGGTTCCTTGGGCAGAGCAGGGAGTGCTGCTGCTGAACAATGTGCTGACCGTGCGTGAAGGACAACCGCAATCTCATCAGGGAATAGGCTGGGAACGTTTCACGGATGCCGTTATTGAGGCGATTAATGAACGTGAGCAGCCGGTAGTGTTCATTTTGTGGGGAAGCCATGCTCAGAAGAAAGCAAGCTTTGTGAATACGAGCAAGCATTTGGTTTTAAAATCCGTCCATCCGAGTCCTTTGGCGGCTCATAGGGGCTTTTTCGGCAGCAAGCCTTTTTCGCAAACCAATGCATTTTTGCTGGAGCATGGAATGGAAGCGATTCGGTGGGAGATTCCTAACCGCTAGCACTGGAGGTGAGGACATGCGTCAATGGAAGGGACGTCAGGTCATTTTATATCACGGCAACAACGGTCATACCCAAAAGGTGCGCGGCACGATTGAAAAATGGGATGACACGCACAAGTGCGTTATTTTAGGCCCGAAGATGTTGTCTATTCCTTTTGAAAATATTACGTATATTTCGATGCTTCCTCCCGGGCGTGAGCGCAGAAGCCGTCATCCGGCGAAGCTAAATTCTATCGGTTATGTGATGAGTGTTCCATTGCAGTTCGATAATGCCATTCTTTTTCAATCGGCGGTGACTGTTTGGAAAGAAGACCAACTGATTGCCTACAACACAAAATTGACCAGTCACACGGATTGCGATGTCGTTCTGGATGATGGACAAACCTTGTCCAAGGAGGATCATTTGTTCGTGGTCAGGTCGCTACACGGAGAGCTTTAACTGTTATAATCCACCTTTTTTCTTCCTAAGGGTTCAAATCAAGTAGCTGTTTACCGATAAAGTAATAGGATTGTTAATTATATCCTATTTATAGAGCTGAAACTAAGGGAGAGAAACGAATGAAACGTATGAAACGTATGAGCAAACGGAGTACCTTCTTACTTGCTGTGCTGATGTTTTTATTTGCAGCATTGCCAGCGGGTTTGATCCAAGCGGCAGAGGAGAGCAAGACCTCTACGGTACAGTGGGACAGTCAAAATACGACTACATTGAATCTGGGTGGAAGCCCTGCCCAATTAAAAGTGTGGAATGTGACAGAGTCTGATAAAGAGGATGTTACCCAAAAGGCAGCATGGATCTCTGGAGACTCAAGCATATTAAAGGTAGATAAGGGACTCATTACTCCAGTGTCAAAAGGGCAGATTAAGGTTGTTGCCACATATGAACAGCAAACGGTAAGCACAACAATTACGGTTAAATCGCCTTACAGCAAGCTGCAAATAGATCCATCGGGTCCCATCAATCTGGTGGTGAGCGGAGACTCGAAGCAATTGACTGTTCAAGGTACGCTTACAGCGGGCGGTACAGAAAAAGTATCTGGTGTGGAATGGACATCCACGAATCCGTCCGTGGCTACAGTAGAAAATGGTCTGGTTCGTCCTCTTGCCAAGGGCATGACTTACATTAAAGCAAGCAAGGATGAACTCAAAGCACAAACGATCGTGTATGTACGTTCCTCTTCCCAAGCATTGATTTTGAGTCCATCCGCTTCCCAATCGGCCTTCCTGGGTAGTTCACCAATTCAGGTCAATGCGACTGATGTGAACCTTACCGGAGGTAAAACTGATGTTACCAGCACTGCAGAATGGACTTCCTCCAATCCGCTGGTTGCCACAGTGGAGCAAGGGAAAATCAGCCCGCTGGACGCAGGAAATTCGGTAATTACAGTCTCCTATCACGGTTTGAGCAAGACCTTGAAGGTCAACGTATTGCCGACCATTGAAAAGCTGGTATCAAGCAAGGCTAGCTTATCTCTCGAAACAGGAAGCAAAACGGCTCTTCCGAGCATATCTGCTTACTTGGTCAATGGAGCCAAAAAAGCAGTCCAATCCGATGTTAAATGGAGCCTGAGCAATGAAAGTGTCGTCAAAATCGCAGACGGTAAGCTGGTTGCAGTGAATCCAGGTAGCGCAACATTGACAGCTACATTGGGCGCCATCAAGCTGGATATCCCGGTAACCGTGCAATACAAAGTGCTCAAGCTGACCGCTTCCGAGAAAAAGTATGTGCTGGTAGCAGGACAAGAAGTGAGTGTTCCCACGGTAAAAGCACAAATGGCTGGTGGTGGAACGCTTGATGTTACGAATCAGGTAAGCTGGGTGGCTACTACTGCGGCCGTAACAGTGGGAAATGGCAAGGTAAAAGCAGTAAGCGGCGGTAACTCCGGAATCAAGGCCATGTATTTAAATAAATATGTGAAAGTGCCTGTCATTGTAGAAGGAACGATTTCTACGTTGACGCCAAGCCTTTCAAGCGCTGAAATGAATTTGAAAGGGAGTCAATCGGTCAAAGTCATCGGTATATATACAGATGGTAAAAAAGTTACGCTCAGCAACAAAGTGAAATGGACAACATCCAATGCTTCCGTGGCGACTGTAAAAGGCTCAGCCATCAAAGCGGTTGGGATTGGAACAGCGACGATTACGGGCACATACCAGGACAAGTCGTTTAACATTGAGATCAAGGTTACACCTAAGCTGCTCAAGCTGGTATTGAGTAACAAGAACTTGAAGCTTCCTAACGGTTCCTCTCAGGTGCTGAGCGTGAATGCGGTTTATGATACAGGCACAATTGCCAACGTGACAAGTTCAGCGGCATGGACTTCCTCCAAGCCTTCTATCGTACAGGTTAGCGGAGGCCAGGTGAAAGCACTGGCTTACGGAAATTCAAGTATTAAAGTGGTTTATAACGGTAAGACAGTGGCTACCTCTGTCAGAGTGTTAAAATAATCTTCATATATTGCATATATCACTTATGCAAAAATAACCCCCGGTCTATGATCGAGGGTTATTTTTCAACTTATTCTACGCCGTCCTGATAATGGTTCTTCCAGTGCTTGTCGCCTTTGTGAGAAAAATCTTCAACCGTCTTTTCCAGCGTGGCCACCAGTTGAGCTTTAATCTCGGAAATGGTATCTCGAAACAGTCTTTCTTCCGTGCCGTTAATTTTTTCACCATACAAAGCCTGAGCGGCTATAAATTGACGATGTTGCTCAACAAAACTGTCAATTGAATGCAGCGCATGCTCCACGTATTGTGAAATGCTGTGATGTTCGCTAGGCAGTTGCAATTTTAACTCCTGTACTCTGTTTAATAATGCCATGATGATCACCTCGTACGTTTTATTATGTCAATAATTATACATCATTTTCGGAAAATTTTCATTAAATTTTGATTAAAATGTGATTTTTTTTATATCATAATTGTCATTTCAAATGGAGATGGAGCTAATTTCCGGAATGATTCCAATTTATCCTCAGATTATTATGTTTTAAAATTAAAATATTTATGATTAAGCTATATGCGGGGCATGTTGCGACAACAGTCTTTCTGACATGTTATACTAGAGCAAAGCCCAGTCGGAAAGGTTGTCAGTGCGGTATGAAGCTTTTTAAAGGTTTATTTTGGGGAATATTGATCAGTCTTCTCCTGTGGTGTGCCTTCTTCGGGTTTGTCCGCTGGATATCTCATTGAGTCGGGTTATGTTATAGAAAAATAAAGTTCGGGGGTTTCCTTGATTGAAGGTTATCCACTGGAATAGCTTGAAGGGAAGAGGGAAATTGAAGAAAAAGCTGTTAAGTTTTATAACTCTAGTGCTGCTAGCTGCTGGCGTGTATTGGTTTGAAGGTGGCAATCTTCTTACGAAAACGACAGGAGAGAACCCGCCTTCATCGGCTCAGGTTACGTTGCAATTTCC
Source organism: Paenibacillus sp. LT-B23 (assembly GCF_059417685.1). NCBI lineage: Bacteria > Bacillati > Bacillota > Bacilli > Caryophanales > Paenibacillaceae > Paenibacillus > Paenibacillus sp. LT-B23. The sequence continues at coordinate 93,506 of NZ_JBSQBM010000005.1, forward strand.
GTCAGGTCGTTATCCTGAAACGGCGCAGCATATCAAGGAAGCCATTCAGGCGGGGAAATCATCCATATGCACAATTGACCGCGAAGGAGCCGAGCAAAATCGCAAGCATTCGCTTGCAGGAGTTCCCACTCGTAAAGGATACGATCGTGACGAATGGCCGATGGCGATGTGCTCAGAAGGTGGCAAAGGTGCAAATGTCAAATACATAGCTCCTAAGGATAATCGGGGGGCAGGATCATGGGTCAGTCACCAACTGGATGAGTTTAAGGATGGAACTCGCGTAAAATTTGTCGTCAAATAATATGTTATGAGATCGTATCGTTACTTTTTTTTTCCCTTAGAAGGCTCCTGTGTGGCCCTGATCAGTGCCACAACTTCATTTCCCTTAGAAGGCTGCTGTTTGGCTTTAACCAATGCCAAAAAAGCAAAAAAATCTCCCAGTGTAGTGAAGCCGGCACCTAATATCGCCAGATCTTCAGCGGATAGTTGATTGAACCATTCCATTTGCTTAGCGTCAAACATATTATCACCGCCAACCATTGATATTGTATAGTATGTACTGACGGCAACGAAGGTCAGGGCTCAGGCATACCATTTAAGTATGCCTGTTTTTTTTGTGCAGAGGATGTGTAGAACTCATGTTTAAATTTAATTTTTATACTAAAATTCTCTCGATCGTTATCGTATTGCTTATACCTGTGCTAATCCTGTATGTCTATTCTAATCAGACAACGACAGGCGTGTTACGTGAGGAACTAAATCAGTCTAATTATAGCCAGTTGACTTTTTTTCAAAATCAGGTGAATACGAATATTGAAATGATTTCCTCCTGGCCGCACCTGCTGATTCATGACCCTGATGTAGCCAGTTTTCAAGCGATTTTTTTAAAGGACAAGGTTCTCAATCTGGATGGCATTAACCTTGTCAAACGGATCCAAACCAAGCTTGGACTTCAGGAAAGCTCATCTAATTGGAGAACCGGTCTGAGTATTTATTCACCTTCGCTCGGACGTGTTGTATCAGAGAATGGAGCCGTTTTTTATAATCAGAAAGAATTAAACCAATCGATTAAAAACGGCTGGCAGGTATCCAAAAAAAGAATGTACGGGAAGGATCAATTTATATTTTCAATGTATACATTATCCCCGTTTTCTTCACTTGTTAATCCGGAAACCGCTAACACGATTATTAAGGTTGAATTTGACAGCAGCAATATTCAGGACATGCTTGACCGCTTCAAAGGAGATGGACGAAAGGAACCTTTTTATTATAAAAAAGACGTAGGAGTGATTTATAATCGCACTGCAAATGAAGAGCTGTCAGGCAAGCTGATTATGAAACTGGAGAAATTGGGACTGCATGAAGTTGATAATCTGACCGTGAAAATTGGAGAAGAGAGCTATCTTGTTCACGCCGTTCTTTCGCAAACGACTGGTTGGTATTTGATTGACTACATACCTTTGTCCGATATGATGTCTCCGATTTACTCCTCTAATCGACTATTTTATATAACTGTTGCTGGCTCGCTACTGGTAGGCTTCATTGGTGCTTATCTTCTTCATTCACAGGTACAAGTGCCGATTCTCCAGCTTGTGCGGGCATTTCGGAGATTAAAGGATGGAGACTATGCTGTTCGATTGAGCCCTAGGGGAAGCCACGAGTTTGCTTTCTTGTCTCGTCAATTCAATCTGATGGTTGAACAGATTCAGGAGCTGTTCGAGAAGGTTTATGTTGAGAAACTGCATGTGAAGGAAGCGCGTCTAAAGCAGCTCCAGTCACAAATCAATCCACATTTTTTTTATAATTGTTTTTCCTTTATTACGAGCATGGCAAAGTTGCGCAATCATGAGGCGGTCGTGGCCATGGCTCATAATTTGTCCAAATATTATCGATATACGACAAGACAGGAACGGGATTTGGTTCCTTTATCGGATGAAGTCGAGTTTGTTCATTATTATTTAAAAATTCAGCAGATGCGTATGCCACGGTTAACGTTTTCAATTGTTATGTCCTCGCAAGCCAGCAGTTTGCTGATTCCGCCGCTTGTGGTACAACCACTGGTGGAAAATGCGGTGCTGCACGGGATAGAACCTCAAGCGGAGGATGGCATAATCCGTATTATGACTGAGCGTGTCGGCTCATATATGTGCTTGATTGTGGATGATAACGGACTTGGTTTGAGCAAGGAGGCTATAACATCCCTGACATTAGCACTTGACAAGCCTATAGAAGAGAAAAGTGGCTACGGCTTATGGAATGTGCATCAACGAATGCGATTACATTTTGGGGAAGACGCTGGACTGGACTTCTCGTTGTCTCCATTGGGAGGATTGCGTGTGATTTTAAAATGGCCGCTGTCAACAGCAGAGGAGCAGGAAAATGGCTTGATTGAGTCTTCGTCAAATTCGGATATTGTTAAATTGGAGGATTCTGATGGTTCAGATATTACTAGTAGATGATGAGAGCTATGTTACAGAAAGCATGGCGGCTACCATTCCGTGGGAGACGCTGGGCATCGAGAGGATTCATCAAGCTGCTTCTGCACTAGCAGCAGTGGATGTGCTGGAAGCGTGCGATATTGATATTCTGGTTACGGATATTCGTATGCCCGGCATGACGGGACTGGAGTTGATTGTTGAGGTAAACGAGCGATGGCCCCATATCCGATGTTTGGTACTAACAGGCTATGCCGATTTTGAATATGCTAAAAAAGCGCTCCAGCTTAAGGCTTTTGATTATATTTTAAAACCTGTGGATGATGAGGAGTTTATGAAATGTGTATCCGCTGCCATCGATTCACTAAAGGAAGAATGGGAAGCTTTTAACAAGATTCATCAATTACAATATAACCGCAGGACGGATTTTGGTGTGCTGCGTACCCACTTAATGCACGACTTGGTACTTGGACGTGATTTGTCTGTACAGATGATAGAGGACAAGTTATCCCAGTACGAAATTATGTTACGCACGGGACATCCTGCTGGTATGCTACTTATTCAGCTGGGCAAGCATTTTTCTGATATGGATTATCATTCTGTATCCTTAATCGAGTATGCGATTGGAAATATTGCTGAAGAAGTGTTCGCACCCGATTTTCACGTGTGGCACTGTAAAGCGCCACATGATTGCTTAATTGTATTAATAGAAGCAAATTCGAATAACAATCGGGAAAAGTATAGTATGCATCATGAAGAAGAATCAGATTATGCCCCAGAACAGCATGATATGAAGCGAATGACAGAAATTAGTATGAACGAGCGTAGTAGTATTTTGCGGGCGACTATCGAAACCTTTCGAAAAAATGTGAGCAATTACTTGAAAGGGGAAATTTACGTCACGGTAACTGGTTGGTTTATGTTCCCGGAGGAGCTGCCTAAGGCATATCAGACAGCGATAAGATCCTTATACTGGAACCAACAAAAGGAGACGGATACGTTGCTATTTGTGGATGAGCAGCCAGAACAGCCGCACAGTTCAGCCAAGTTGCTGGAGGGACTATATGTGCACCCAACGCTGACCCATCTTCTGGAGTCCAGACAATGGGAGGAGGCCGAAGCGAAAATAAACCGTGTATTTGGGAAGATAGAAGAAGCGGGATATACCCGCGAACATTTATATGAGCTGTTTATCTCGGTTACGAGCGCCTTTATGTACACGGCACACAAGCAAGGGCGCTTCATTACGCAGATGGATCAAACGGGCTTCGACCCGTTGCATGCGCAGAAAATGGTTCAATCGTTCTCCAACCTTAAGAAATGGATATTTTCCATGATGAACAAGCTTAAATCGGAATGGTCCGCAAGTGAGCAAAGCGCCAAAAGCTACGTGGTCAAACAAGTTCAGGAGCTCATCTCCCAGGATAAAGGTCAGGAGCTGTCTGTTAAGACGATTGCCGATCAGGTTTATCTACATCCTGTCTATTTGTCGAAAATATATAAAGCTGAAACCGGAGAAGGTCTGGGAGATTATATGATCCGGATGAGAATGGAGCGAGCTCTTTATTTACTCAAGTATTCCAACAAAAAAATATACGAGATTACAACCGAACTGGGCTATCAGAATCCCCAATATTTCAGTAAGATGTTCAAAAAGCATTACGGAATGACTCCACATGAATTTCGGGACCAGTAAAGATGAGACCAAGAAAAGAATAGTAAAGATCAGTTGGGAAAGGTGCAGAAATATTTATTTTGTGACATAGGCTGCGTAGTAAAGCCCTCTTATAATAAAAGAGTAGAAAATGATTTTTTGAGGGGGAACAATATGCGAGTTCATTCGAAAAAAAAGCTGTTGTCGTTGCTCGCCGCAACTATGGTATTAGGAGTTGGCCTTGTGGGCTGCTCTGGTACGGGGAGTGGTGGAGATACCAATAGCACAGCTAAAACTGAAAACGTATACAAAGAAAAATACAATCCGGAAGTCACAATTTCCACGGTATGGGGCGTAGATCCCGCCTTAAAATTTAAAAATGGCGAATCTATCGAAAATAACATTGCGACAAAATGGGCTGAAGAGAAATTCGGTATTAATATCAAATCACTCTGGTCCGTCACAGATACGAATGGTGCATTTGCCACGAAGCTGCGTTTGGCTATGTCCTCCGGTCAGGAGATGCCAGACGTCGTTGTACTGGGGACGGAGAATGAGCAACTGGCACAGGACATGATCGATTCCGGTATGTTTGCAGAGGTGGGTCCGTTGTTTGACAAGTACGCTTCGGATTCCTGGAAGCAGGCGATGAATCAGGATACGAACGTATGGAATCAGTATAGTCGGGATGGCAAAAAAATGGGTATTCCTGTACTTGATTTTGCCTATAACCATGACTATGTGTTGTGGGTACGACAGGATTGGCTGGACAAGCTGGGCATGAAGGCCCCGCAGACGATGGATGAGCTGGAAAAAGTGATGGATGCCTTTAAAAATAAAAATCCGGACGGATTGTCTCCGGACAAAGTTATTCCGCTCAGCATCGGTTTCAAAACGTCCATGAACACTTGGATGGGTGACCCGTCCTGGATTTTTGGGGCATACGGTACACTCCCGCAACAGTGGAACACAGGCACGAACGGCAGTCTGGAATATGGCTCCGTGCAGCCTGGCATGAAGCCGGGTTTGCAAAAGCTTAGCGAGTGGCTCAAAAAGGGATACATTCCGCAGGAAGCAGCATTGTGGGATGAGAATAAGACGGCAGAACCCACAGTCGCAGGAACAGCAGGTATGATTCCGGGGCCATACTGGATGAGTGGCTGGCCCCTCCAGGATACGGTGAAAAATGTGAAGAGCGCTGTATGGAAGCCGATCAAGATCCCAGTGGGGCCTGACAACAAAGCCATGCGCCATGGGACTCAATATACGAATGGTGTCGTACTGATCAACAAACAAATGCAGCATCCTGAAGCTTTTTTCACCTATCAAAATTACCTGTTTGATCACTTTGCAAATGCCAAATCGGAAGGGGATTTGGCGAACGGGATGTTTAAGGGCTACGACTATGATTTGGATGCGAACGGACAGCTGTTGCCGATCGACAAAATAGCAGGAGGTTATGTAAACTCTGTTCGTTATTTGCTGGTTCGTGATGGTGCGCGTATACCTGATGCCCAAATGAAAGCTTTGTTAAGCTTGGCTAACGGCGGGGAAGCGAAGACCCGTCTGGAGAAGGATGTAATGGTTAATTACGGGAAAGGTACTCCTGCGGCTGCCAAGGTATTGATGGAACAAAAGGATATCTCCATGAAGGATCAGTTCACGGGGCCTACTACGCCAACGATGAAGGCCAAAAAGGACTATCTGGACAAGATTGAAAACCAAACCTTCAATGAAATTATTTATGGTAAACAGCCGATTTCGGCCTTTGATACCTTCGTACAGACGTGGAAGAATGCCGGAGGTGAACAAATTACAAAAGAAGTGAACGAATGGTATAAGAGCGTTGAAAAGTAAAAACAGTTGAAACTGATAGACAGGCTGTCCCGAACGGGCAGCCTTTTTAATACAAACCATCAGATTGAATTGGAAATAAATGTTATATTATTATGTTTGTGAGATAGACTTTCATTCGCATGGCGAGATTGAAAAATGATTGCTTTTGTGCCATGTATATTGGTTTTTTGAACTGTTGGGATCGTAGGAACGCTTCTATAATTGAAGTATACCATGAGAGTTACAGGAGGAACTGCAATGAGAAGTCTGCAACGTACGTGGCCATTTCATATCATGCTGCTGCCAGCCATCATTTTTTTAATTGTATTCAGCTACATTCCAATGGGCGGCATCGTGATGGCCTTTCAAAATTACAAACCTTGGTTGGGTATAACCGGCTCCGAGTGGGTTGGACTGGATAATTTCCGCTTCTTGTTCCAACGGGAGGACAGTCTTCAAGTCGTCTGGAATACGCTAATTATCGCGGTACTAAAGATGTTTTTCAATCTGCTGATTCCGTTTGTTTTCGCTATTCTGCTGAATGAAATTCGCAAGGTCGCACTTCAGCGCTCCATTCAGACGCTGGTTTACCTGCCACACTTTCTGTCGTGGGTAATCTTGGGCGGAATTCTGGTTGACCTGTTGGCTACAGATGGTTTTATGAACCGCATTCTTGGGAATTTTGGGATCCAGCCCATCTTTTTTTTGGGAGACAATAACTGGTTTCGCTTTACGGTTATTGCATCAGATATATGGAAGGAGTTTGGCTACAACACCATCGTGTTTCTCGCCGCACTGGCGGGGATCAATCCTTCGTTGTATGAAGCAGCAGAGATGGACGGGGCAAGCCGCTGGAGACAGACGCTGCACATTACTGTACCATCACTGATTCCGATGGTAGTGGTTGTGGGTACACTTGCACTCGGCAATGTTCTGAATGCCGGCTTCGATCAGATTTTCAACCTTTACAACCCACTTGTATACCAAAAAGGCGATATTATTGACACGTTCGTTTATCGGACAGCGCTAATTAACGGAGAGATGGGCTTTGCTACCGCTATCGGATTGTTTAAATCTGTTATCAGTATGATTCTCATTCTGATTTCCTATCGACTTGCATACAAATGGGCAGGCTACCGCATATTTTGATTCCACAAGGCTGAAAGAGGGAGAGTCATGTATCATAAAACAACGGGATACCGCATCTTTAATGTGTTTAATATTTGCTTGCTTGTATTTTTATCCATCATGTGTATCGTTCCGCTGATTCATGTATTGGCGGTATCATTTAGCGCCAAATCAGCAGCAGACGCCAATCTGGTTGGACTGTGGCCGGTGCAATTTTCATTAGAAGCCTACAAAAAGACGATGAATAATCCTATTTTTCTGCACTCTATCTGGATTTCTGTTCTCCGGACCGTGCTGGGAACTGGCTTAACGCTGCTGATTACCTTCTTGGCTGCTTATCCACTTTCAAAAGAGACATCTGTATTCAGAAGCCGAAACGTCTATTCATGGCTGTTCGTATTCAGTATGATTTTTAACGGCGGTTTGGTTCCATTCTATATGGTTATTCAAAAGATTCATCTCATGGACAGCTTTTGGGTACTTGTTTTGCCGGGAGCGGTCAATACATTTTTGGTAATCCTCATGTTGAACTTTTTTAGAGGAATACCCAAAGAGATGGAGGAGGCCGCGCTGATTGACGGGGCAGGCCATTTTCGGACTTTGTTTAGTATATTTTTGCCGATATCCATGCCATCTATTGCGACGATTGCGTTGTTTAGTATGGTATTTCACTGGAACTCATGGTTTGATGGCCTGCTCTATCTGAGCAATGCTAAGGATTATCCATTGGCGACATTCTTGCAAACGGTAATCATTCAGAAGGACATGAGCTCCATGAGTATGAGTCCCAAAGAGATGGAATTACTTTCACAAACGACAGTGAATGCAGCACAAATTTTTATTGGTGCAGCGCCTATTCTTATTGTGTATCCATTTTTACAAAAGTTTTTTGTTAAAGGTATGACCCTCGGCTCTGTCAAAGAGTAAACCATATTGATTTAAAGGAGATGATTTACAGTGTCGCATCAAAACATAATCAAATACCCACCAATCAGTGAGCGAGTTCCACGTATGCTGCATGGAGCAGATTATAACCCGGAGCAATGGGAGCATTATCCCGAGGTGCTAAAAGAGGATATCCGGTTAATGAAACTGGCTAAATGTAACGTGATGTCCGTCGGCATATTCTCATGGGTTTCATTGGAGCCAGAGGAAGATGTATTTACGTTTGAATGGCTGGACCGTATCCTGGATTCGTTTGCCGAGAACGGAATATATGCGTTTTTAGCTACTCCTAGTGGAGCTAGACCTGCCTGGATGTCACAAAAATATCCAGAGGTGCTGCGTGTGGAGGCTAACCGTGTCCGTAACCTGCACGGGTTTCGCCATAATCACTGTTCTACGTCGCCTGTATACCGGGAAAAAGTAGGCATCATGAATACAAAGCTGGCCGAGCGCTATGCGAATCATCCGGCTGTCATTGGTTGGCATATTTCCAATGAATTTGGTGGGGATTGCCACTGTGATTATTGTCAGGAGGCATTTCGTACCTGGGTGAAGGATAAATACGGCACGCTGGATAAGCTTAATCACGCATGGTGGACGACCTTTTGGAGTCATACGATTACGGATTGGAGCCAAGTTGAGTCCCCGGCACCCCACGGTGAAACACAGGTCCATGCTATGAATTTGGATTGGAGACGGTTTGTGACCGATCAGACCGCAGATTTTATCAAAAATGAGATTATACCGCTCAAGGCTGCAAACCCGGCGCTTCCGGTCACCACAAATCTGATGGAGTTTTTTGAAGGATTGAATTACTGGAAGTTTGCCGATCTGCTCGATGTTGTATCCTGGGACAGCTATCCAACGTGGCATGACCGTGGGGGAGATGATAGCCGTCAGGCTGCCAAAGTGGCCATGATGCATGATATTATCCGTTCAATCAAGGGCGGGAAGCCTTGGATGCTGATGGAGAGTACGCCAAGCTTGACGAATTGGCAGGAGATTAGCAAGCTGAAGCGGCCGGGTATGCATCTGCTATCGTCTTTACAGGCTGTGGCACACGGATCAGATACAGTCCAGTATTTCCAGTGGCGGAAAAGCCGCGGTTCGAGTGAAAAATTGCATGGTGCAGTCGTCGATCATGTGGGGCATGAGCATACTCGGGTGTTCGGGGATGTGACAAATGTGGGCAACGCGCTGGAAAAACTGGAGGAGGTTATCGGCACATCTGTACCAGCAGAGGCGGCAGTTATTTTTGACTGGGAGAATCGCTGGGCGGTCAATGACTCACAGGGGCCACGTAATAAAGGTGTAAAATATGAGGAGACAGCCCAGGCGCATTATTTGGCACTATGGGAGCAGGGCGTGCCTGTAGATGTCATTCATATGGATGCTGATTTCTCCAAATACAAACTTGTGGTAGCTCCAATGCTATATATGGTGCGTAGCGGTGTAGGTGAGCGAATACAAAAGTTTGTTGAAAGCGGTGGCATTTTTGTAGCAACCTATTGGTCAGGTATCGTGGATGAACATGATTTGTGCTTTCTTGGAGGCTTTCCTGGGCCGCTTCGTAAGACGCTTGGGATCTGGTCGGAAGAGATTGACGGGTTGCATGATCACGACCGTAATCATATTTTGCCAGTTGAAGGCAATGAGTTGGATATGCACGGTGAGTATGAGGCTGTGGAATTGTGCGATCTCATTCATACGGAAGGTGCAGAGGTACTGGCTGTATACGGTTCAGACTTTTATGCAGGACGCCCAGCCTTGACGGTGAACCGCTTGGGACAGGGAAAAGCTTATTACATCGCTTCACGCAACACGGGATCGTTCAACAGTCATTTTTACAGAAGTTTGATTGATGGCGCAGGAATTAGTAAAGCACTTGATGTTCAGTTGCCGCATGGAGTGAATACAGCGATTCGTACTGATGGAGTTCACGATTATATTTTCATACTGAATTTCACTCATGAGCCGCAAGAGATTAGGCTAGATGGACGAATTTATGCGGATATGCTCGAAAATCATGTGATAGAAGACGGCAAGGTTCGATTGGATGCCTATGCTGTTAAGGTACTAAAGACAGAGCGGTGTAAATCGGAAAGAGTATAGAGTGTGATAGCTGACGTTTTCCCGAATGAGGGATCTGGTAGATTTGTCAGAGGCAATGAGGAGTACACAATTCAGATGGGGGATGACTTATGAAAACAAGTAAACGGACTATGGTATTTGCGATGTTGATCTTGTTATCCAGCTTTTTGTATCCATTTGGCTCTGTGGGAGGTGGTGCGGCTTCGGCCGCCCCTGCTTTTACCAAAGGAGCAGATATAAGCTGGGTAGCAGGAATGGAAGCGCAAGGTATGAACTGGAAGGATAAAAAGGGTGTTCGTCGGGATGTACTGCAAATTTTTCGGGATGATTATCAGATCAACTCGGTGCGTATCCGGGTTTGGGTGAATCCTGACATGAAGGATTATGCAAGCGGATACATGAATGCCGAAAAGGCAGCAGAACTGGCGCAGCGAGCTAAAAAATTGGGCATGAGCGTTATGCTAACCCTGCATTATAGCGATTCCTGGGCAGATCCCGGACAGCAGAATAAGCCTTATGCATGGCGCAATTTTACATTTACACAACTCATGGATGCGGTCTGGTCCCATACAGTCTATGTTATGAATACAATGAAAAGCAAGGGTGTGACACCGGACTGGGTGCAAATCGGCAATGAGACGAACAACGGAATGCTCTGGGATGACGGCAAAGCCTCGGTGAATATGAAAAACTATGCATGGCTCGTCAATACGGGGAATAACGCTGTAAAATCGGTAAGCAGCAGTACCAAGACGATCGTACATTTAGCTAACGGGGATAACAGTTCCGTTTTAAACTGGAATATTGGTGGACTGATTGAAAATGGAGCTCAGTTCGACCTCATTGGGCTGTCTCTATACCCGTCTCCTTCTGACTGGCAGGGCAAGGTGGATCAGACGATTACCAATGCCAATAACCTCATTGCAAAATATGGTAAAGGCATTGTCATCAGTGAAATCGGAATGGAATATAATGAACCTGCAACTTCCAAGGCATTTATTGCCGATATCAAAACGAAGGTTCGTAGTATCGCGGGCGGCAAAGGCTTGGGGGTATTTTATTGGGAACCGGCTGCAACCCCAGGTTATAATCAGGGTTATAACAAAGGTGCTTGGCAGGCTGACGGTAAGCCGACCTCAGCGCTGGAAGGCTTTATAAACTAAGTACGTACGAGTTGCCAAAGAACCTCTAATCCGCACAATATGCAGAATAGAGGTTCTTTGTTTTCGTTGGCTTATTTAAGGTAGATTGTTAGGATTTCCGGTTTACCTTGAAGAATGAAATAAGCTCTTCCAACTCCCCGGACATCAATGTAAGCTTGTCGGAAGCTTTGACGATAGAAGCCATCGACTCAGCCTGTTCTCCAATGGTGTTCTCAATCTGTTTGCTGCTGTCTGCTGTTTTGCTTACCGTGGATGACAGCTCGTCAGAGGTTGCTGACATTTCCTGCGTACTGGCTGAAATCTGCTCCGTCGCACTGGATACCTCCTGAATTTGTGACGATACTTTATTAGCCGCATTTAAAATTTCAGAGAACATTTCGCCTGTCTGCTTCGTAACTTCCAGCCCGATGTGAACTTCTTTTGTACCAAGACTCATGCCTTTTACGGTTTGTTCAATTTCCTTTTGAATTTCTTCAATAAGCTCTGCAATTTGTTTGGCGGACTCTTGAGATTGCTCAGCCAAATTACGCACTTCTCCCGCTACTACTGCAAAACCCTTGCCTTCTTCACCGACTCTGGCGGCTTCAATAGAAGCATTCAGTGCAAGCAGGTTAGTTTGGCTGGCAATACCTGTAATGATGCTTACGATATTACTGATTTCGTTAGATCGGTTTTGTAGTGCATTAACGGAATCAACGGTACTTTCTATTGTAGTGGAGATAGAATCCATTTGAGTTGATAGCTTTTGGGCTACCTGATTGCCTTCAACCGAACGTTTTTCCATGGAATAAGCTTGATCTGCTACGGAGGAGGAACTTTCGGCAATGGTTTGGATAACCGTAGACATTTCATTCATAGCTCTGGAGCTTTCAAGTGCTGCGTGATCTTGGGATTCAAGTCCCTGGGTTATTTCCTGAATATTGCTGTTAATAACATTCGTATTGTTACTGTTCTGTTCGCTAATGCTTAGCAGCTCCTGAGCCGATTCCGTAACTTCTTGCGTCGTATCTTGTACTTTTACCATCGTATCGTTAATACGTCTGATCATGGTATTAAACTTTTGGTTGATAATGCCAAGGTCATCCAGACCTGTTTTGATGCTAACATTCAGATTGCCCTCGCTTACTTCCTCGATGCCCTTCATCAAGCTGCGAATCGGGGAAAGGGTACGTTTTACAAGCAAATATTGAATGGTTAAGAAAATAGCAAGGAACAGAATGAGCAGGGATACACCGTATAAAAGCAGTTTTTGAAGTCCGGCAGGTACCGAGCTTGCGTCTACGTCAAAGTAGATTGCGCTCGTAATTTTACCGCTTGCATCTGTAATGGGATAAACAATGGTAGTCCATGTACCATAATCGTCGGTGTAAAAGCTGCTCAACGCCGATTCTTTCGATTTTAACATTTCATTTACAGCATTTACGTTTGCAGTAGGAAGAGCATACATATCCCCTATGTTCATTTTGGAATCTTGGAATGATTGAACTAGATTTGTGGGAACGCCAATAATGGAGGTTTGGTCTCCTTCCTTTAACTCTGTACCAAATATGTAAGCTTGGGCAACGTTAGGATAAAACGTGTGAATGGAGTCGAGAAATTTGCGTAAATCTTGCTGAACAGTGCCATTATAATCTTTTTCGGTCAAGGCTTGTTGCACTTGTGTTTTATCGACATCTTGTGCCCATTTTTTGGTTAACACCTTAACCTGGTCTTGCAGCTGTGTGGTGAGAATATTCTTTTGAAGTATGTAGCTGGATGTGATGAGAATCGCACCGATTAATACGATGTTAATGAATGAAATCAATAAATTTTTACCAAAAAAGGACATAGTGCTCCACTTCAAGTTTTTCACGTGCTTCTTCTCCTTTAAGTTAAAATATATTTTTAATATACAACCTATCCCTTATATATTTCGTCAATTTGCTTTCAAAATGTTAGGTATTTATTAAATTTGGAGAATATCGGTTACATATTGGTGAAATATAGTGACAAAAACCGACAAAGATTCTTGTCACTTTCATATGGGAAAAATAGGGCTTGGAGGAGAAAAGAAAATGGGAGGTTACAGAATAACAAGCGGTAGCTTACAACGAAATAACGTTGTGAAACCACCGCTTGTCGGCATGACTATATTATTTTATTGTTTGGACAATATTTAAAAAATAAGATATTAGGGAACAAATGAGCACCCTAAGATCATGTATAGGTCTGCATCACATCGAGGATTCTAAAATTCCTGTCACTTATATAAGAAGTGAAATGAGCAGGGGGAGTGAAATAAGTGACAATACTGAGCTAATGACAAAAGCAGATGCGGCTTCCGTTTCCAGCGTTTCATAACGGGTAGCAATCATAGCGGCAACCGCCGAACCGGGAAATGCAACAAGCAGTACAGCTTTGGTTACATCTTCATGGGACAGTCCTACGAGTACAGCGATACCTAGCATGACGATAGGCATGACGATGGCTTTCAGTACAGCAATGCTAAGTGCTTTTGGACTGAACGTAATCTTTTTGATACCGATGGTTACCCCGATGGCAAACAGGGCTGTACCGGAAGTGATATTGCCAAGTTGATCAAACATGGATTGTAGCAGTTTCGGAGCTTGAAATCCGCATAGGGTAAGTACGACACCGATCAGCGGTACGCAGGCAAGTGGCTCGCTTAGTCCGTGAAGAACTGATTTCATAGTGGCTTTAAACAAGTTGCCTTTAGCATCCGCTCCTGTTGTTTTGCGCTGACCGACTGTTCCTAAAATACTTGCAAGCGGATCAAGAATCGCATTAACGACGATGCCAGTGATCGCAATCGGGATGGCGACAGCCGCGCTCCCGAACAAGCTGCCCAGAACCGGGATTCCCATAAACGCAAAAGAAGGCTGAGTTGAATTCAAAGCGAACATGGAGGATTCGGTCAGAGATTTTTTGGCGATTAAGCGATATCCTACGAGCAAGACGATATAAAAGCCGATAACCCCAAGAAGCAGGGCGACCAGAAAAGGCCATTTTTGAATCAATGTTTCCCTTGGTGTCGTCGTAATACCAATAAATAAGTGTGCAGGTAACGCAAATTTGGTTACCAGTGTATTCAGTCCTTTGGAAGAAGCAGGATTAAATGCTTTGAACAAACCTGCAAAATAACCAATTAAAATGACAAAGAAAATAGGAATTAAAATGATAAAAATATGACCCGTAGCCATAATGTCGCCTCCAATGAAGATGTCCGCCAAATGGCTGGCGGACATCGGGTAATCAATAATTACTTTGCTTGTATGCAAATACAACCTGACGTTGTTCGCTAATCTTAAACCAGGACAGTTTCTTTGCCATTCTGTTTGATCGGTCTATACTTGCAGTCCCACATTGCATCCCGAACCGCTTGGCGGATATCATCGGGCTGGTGACGTGCGACGCCGTCCTGAACCGCAGCCTCTGCAACTGCTACAGCTACAGCTTCAGACACTTCACGCAGCTCGCTGATTTTCGGCAGCAGGGAAGCTCCAGGCTGTGACAAATCAACCCTATCGGCTACTGCATGGGCAGCGGCGGCAAACATGCTGTCTGTGATGATCTTGGATTTCACTACAATCGCGCCAAGACCAAGACCAGGGAACACGAAAGCATTATTGGATTGTCCAATTTCAAACTTCACATGATTATAGGTTACCGGTTCAAAAGGGCTGCCTGTTGCAATCAGTGCTTTTCCTTCAGTCCAGCGGATCAAGTCCTCCGGAGTTGCTTCAGCCAGTGGAGTCGGATTGGACATAGGCATAATAATTGGACGTTCTGTATGCTTGGCCATTTCTTTAACGATTTCCTCGCTAAATGCCCCGGTGACACCGGAGGTTCCGATCATAATGGTAGGTTTCACCTGGCGAATGACTTCGAGAAGCGGGATTTTGCCGTCTTCCGCACGCTCCCAATCACGGCATTCTGCGGCATCCCGTACATAAGGAACCTGGAATGGGAAAAGACCCTCTGTTTCATTCGTAAGCAGACCTCTGTAATCATAAGCCCAGAAGTTACTTCTTGCTTCGGTTTCCGATAGTCCTTCCAGCATCATGGCTGCACTAATTTGATCTGCGTTTCCGATACCGGCGGCTCCTGGACCAAATACCAAAACTCGATGTTTGCTCAGTGCGACTCCGGACAGTGTAACACCAGACATAACGCCTGCCAGCGTAACTGCACCAGTACCTTGAATATCGTCATTAAATGTCAAGATACTGCTTCCGTATTTATTGATAATGTTCCGGGCGTTGATATTGCCCAGGTCTTCCCAGTGCAGTAGCGCATTCGGGAAATAAGACAGTGCAGTTTGAACATAAGTATCAATAAATTGGTCATATTGTTCTCCGCGAACACGTTTGTGACGGTTCCCCATATATAAAGGATCTTGCAGCAGCTTCTCGTTGTTCGTACCCGCATCAAGAACAACAGCCAACACCCGGCTAGGATCAATACCAGCGGCGGCTGTATAAACGGCCAATTTACCAATGGAGATATTAATTCCGCCAACTCCCCAGTCCCCAATTCCCAGAATACTTTCGGAATCCGTGGCTACGATGAGGTCAATATCCTCAGGGCCCAGATTCAAATTTTTAAAAGCTTCTTCAATGGCGGAAAGGTTACCGATAGATAAATACATACCGCCGGGTTTGTGGTACTCATGACTGTATTCCTGTATAGCCTGACCAACCGTTGGCGTATAAACAATCGGAAGCATCTCGCTCAGATGTTCAGAAAGCAGTCGATAGTAAAGAACCGTGTTTCGGTTAAAAAGGTCGTTTAACGCAATATTTTTGCGCAAATTATCCGGTTGGCTCCGAAATTGCTCGTAAACCCGTTGAACCTGTTCTTCAATAGTCAATATGGTAGGAGGAAGGAGACCGTCGAGTCCAAGCTGTTGCCGTTCTTCAAGAGTAAAAGCCACTCCTTTATTCAGCAGTGGATTAGCCAGCAATTCCTTTCCCGTTAATTTGGTTTCGATAGAACCATCTTCAGTCAATTGAAAAGCACGCATTTCTAATTCCTTCTTTCTAAAAAATTACATTTAGTTAAACCTTGAACATTTCGTGAACAAGTATACGCCTTATTTTAAACCAAGTGAACAAGTATGTTGTGTGAAAAATGGTTATATAAGTGTTTACATATGAAATTTTATGAAAATGAAAACGTTTTTCAATTATTTTTCTCTGAAAATTTCATTTAATTTTCATTATATTTTCGTGAAACTTTTATTAAATGTAAGTTTTAGAATTTATTTCTTTTCATAGTCAGGAAGAGATTTTTATAACAGCTGGATAAAGTGAATGAAGAAGAGAGGGGAGGATATACACAATAAGTCACTTGGAGCGGTGTTTTTTGGAATAACTAAAAACAGATATTTGGCCAAATTTTGACCAAAGACCTGTTTTGTTTCTAGCAATGAGACTTTGTTTTATTTTCAGGCAAACAAAAAAGCCTTGATCATCAAGGCTTTCAACATATAGGACGGATGGGGATCGAACCCATGACCCTTACCCTGTCAAGATAATGCTCTCCCGCTGAGCTACCGTCCTTCGGTTATTAGATAATATCATGTATTAACCATAAATGTAAAGTAGAAAAATAGAAATTAGATTGTACTTCATTACCGTTTTATATATAATTCAAATTTAGTGGGTTTCCAAATGGAAGCAATGATAAGGGGGAGCGGATGATGGCCGCAGAGATTATTAGTGTAACGACAGAAGAACAGCTACAGGCAGCGCTATTGATCCGTACGAAGGTGTTTGTCGAGGAGCAGAAAGTTCCTATCGATATTGAAATTGACCATTATGACAAGCTGGGGGATACTGCACATCATTTGCTGATCTCTGATCATGGTGAGATGGTGGCAACGGGACGCTTGACCTATTATGAGGAAGAAACAGCTAAAATGCAACGCATTGCGGTTCTCAAGGAGCATCGCTCCGGGGGTTACGGACGTATATTGCTGCTGGCTCTGGAGGAACGCGCACGTGAGCTGGGGCTGCGATATTCGTTACTGGATGCTCAATGTCAAGCTGAAAAGTTTTACGAGAAGCTCGGTTACGAGACGATTTCGAAAGAACCTTTTGACGATGCCGGGATTCCACATGTTCGCATGCGCAAAAAGCTGTAGCTCGTGGCACAAGGATGCATATAATTTTGCAGAGGGTGCATGCTAGTAAAAGTTCCTCCACAAAACTATGGATAAGGAGCGATGCAGCATGGCTAATGCAGAACGGGAACAAATTACGGCAGTACGTAAAAACGGTGATGGTGATCTGATGTCATTTCAGACGTCTACCGGACGGGTTTTGGATTACAGTCAGGCTCTGAATGAAATTGAAGCAGGCTCGATTGCCGGGGTCAATGTATTCAAAGCCAAGGATGGAAGCAAACGGATTCGCGGAGATGCTGATGGAGATCCTACGAATAATTTGGATCAGTTGCCGTTGTTCTGACGTTCATTTCAAGCATCTATCGCTAAGCACATAACTACACGCAAGTATATGCCAAAGCCGCCGGGCTCTTTTTCCAGTTGGAAACCCGGCGGCTTTTTGTTATTTCACTTTGTATCCAGTATTATTATTGCTCCGTGCGTTCCAGCTCCACAATGTTGTATACGCGCTGTTGCTCCAGAAAGGACATGACTCCAGCTTTTTCCCTGAATCGCTCCATGTCGTCACTATAGTGCATGAGACGAATCCGCTCTTGAAGTGGGATTGGCAAGCTGAGTAGCTCGTCCAACGTCGTATGAACTTCTCCGGCACCTTGTAATTGAACCTCATGCAAAATGCTGCGACAGCCCCGCTCATGTACCAGTTGATTCAGCAGGCCGGGATCAAAGGTCATATCCGCACTATAAAAAAGACGCTCATTAATGAACAGGGAGTAGCTGTCTTTACCGGGGATATGACGGGTAGAAATGAGTTCAACTTTGATGCCGGATACCAAGCTGGTGGATTCCCCAGGCGTCAGCACGTTTACCTCAAACACATCCTCCAGCTTGTCAATCATGCCTTGCTGTGACATGCCGCCCTTGAGCGTATTTTCCCATAATGGATGAATTAGCGGTTTTGCGATAAAAAGCACGGGTTTACGACCATAAAGGATGTTCATTTGGAATCCAAACTCTTCCAGGCCTCCGACATGATCCGCGTGAATATGGGTAATTAGAATGGCGTCAATTTCACGCAATTGAATGCCCATTCGGTGCAGAGCCAGAGAAGCGGTTGTTCCGCAGTCGATCAATAGCTTGCCTGCTCCGCTGTCCAGCAGTGCATTATTGTTGTAATAGTTTTTGGCAAAGGCACTGCCTGTGCCCAGCATTTGTATTGTCAGGCTCATTCGTATTTCACCCTCCAGACTCAAATGTGTATAAATCCTCTACAGTCGTATCTTACCATTGATGCTATTGAAACTAAAGATTACACCCTATTTCAAAAACTTTGGACAATTTGTGAAGCCCAGCGCAACTTGTGGAACTGAGCTAGGTATAAATGTAAGACAGAAGTATTTAACAGATGATGATGGAGGGATATCTAGCGATGAAGTGGAGAAAAGTTATGGCCCTAGTGATGGCCTTTTCGATAATGGGAGGGACCGTTATTTCGGCGGAATCCGCCAAGGACCAAGTGAAGCTGATTATTAACGGTGAGGTGTCGAAGGATGGCGCGGTTGTCATTGACGGCAAAACGTATGTGCCCATTCGAGATTTTAACGGGATTGTCAGTTTTGATCCGTCCGGTGGAAAAGTTGTTTTCGACCAACCGAATGTACACATGTTCTTGTTCAAGGGCGATACGGTGTTTGGCAACGTGAATAAAGGTAACAAAGTGAAATTCAATGTATTCAGTCAGATTGATACGTTGAAAGCGGATATCTCCGGAGTGAAGGTAGCGATCACCGATCCTGCGGGTAACGTAAAGGATATTCAGTCTCAGGATATCAGCGGAGCACAAAAGGATAACTTCTGGTTCCGTACAAACGACTTTACGTATGATTTCAAAACAGCAGGGAATTACCGGGTCGGTTTCTACATTAAAGAAAGCAAAGACAGCAGCTATACCCTGGTGTCGGAAAAAGTCATTACAGCGATAAATTAGGCATACCACAAATTGACCTGTACCCTTGATCATGTTACGATACGGGGGAAAATAAAACAATTTGAAGGTAGGTATTTCCATGAGTGATCACAAACATGAACACGGTGAAGCCTGCAACCACGATCATGACCACGAACATGAAGAAATGGTTCTTACGCTAACTGATGAAAATGGCAAAGATGTAGAAATGGTGCTGGTAGAGACCTTTGACGTAGAAAATCACGTTTACGCTCTCCTGTTGGAGCGCGGCAATCCTGAAGCAGATGGCATTATTCTTCGTATGGAAGAAGAAAACGAAGAAATGGTGCTTTACAATATCGAGGATGAAGATGAATGGAAACGTGTTGAAGAGGCTTACAGCGAGCTGGTTGCCCAATACGAATAGTATTGGACCTAACGGTTGTTACAGCTTTGTAAGGTAATGAAAAAGCCCCCGTTTGGGGGCTTTTTTTGTTAAGCTTTTTAGGGTGCTTGTAAGACTTTCCAGGCTTGTTAAGGTTCAGGAAGGATTAGGAAATGGCGTCCGTTTCAACAATAACCTTCACTTGATGTACGGTACGGTCCTCCGGTCCTTTTACAGGCAGGCCTACTTCCACATGATCGACAATATAATCAATATTGTCCTGTGAGATCACTTCGCCCGGCAGTAGGATCGGAATACCTGGCGGATATACATAAATGAATTCTGCAATAATGCGTCCAGCAGATTCCTTGAATGGTACCACTTCCGTATCTCCGTAAAAAGCGTCTCTCGGAATCAGGGAGAGCTGCGGGATTTCCTGTATTTTTACATCCAGTTCATGCTGCTGACCTGTAGAATAATGTATAGCAGCCAGCTCACGCAGAGCCTTCAATAAAATCTCAATATCCTCTTTCGTATCCCCGGGAGTCACCAGACAGAGAATATTGTACATATCGCTAAGCTCAACCTCGATATTGTAGTTTTCTCTCAGCCAATTTTCCACGTCGTACCCAGTAAGGCCTAGATGACGAATATGAATGGTGATTTTGGTCGCGTCATAATTATAGGTTGCCTCCGTACCGAGAATTTCACTGCCAAAGCAATATAATCCTTCAATCTTGTTGACCTCTGCACGGCAATATTCGGCCAAATCAAGCGCACGTTGCGCTATTTCATAGCCATTGAGAGCCAGATTGCGGCGTGATGTGTCCAGAGAAGCCAGCAGGATATAGGAAGTGGAAGTCGTTGTCAGCATACTGAAAATCGTCTGCACACGCTGCGGATTGACGTATCCGTTTTTGGTATTCACATTCAGAATCGAGCTTTGTGTCAAGGAGCCGCCTAGCTTATGGACGCTTGTAGCTGACATATCTGCTCCCGCTTCCATGGCGGACATCGGCAGATCAGGATGAAAATGAATGAGTACACCGTGGGCCTCATCGACCAGGACCGGCACATTATAGCTGTGAGCGAGATCAACAATTTCTTTCAAATCGGCGCACACACCGTAATATGTCGGGTTGATGACGAGGACGCCCTTGGCGTCAGGATGGCGTTCCAGTGCCCGGCGTACGGACTTGGTTGTAATCCCGTGGTGAATACCAAGATTTTCATCACTGACCGGAGATACGAATACAGGCTTTGCTCCAGACAATATAATGGCAGACATTATAGATTTGTGTACATTTCGGGGTACAATAATTTTATCACCTGGCAAGCAGATGGACATAATCATAGTAATGATAGCTCCACTTGTACCCTGTACACTGTAGTAAGTATAATCTGCTCCATAGGCTTCTGCCGCAAGCTTTTGGGCTTCTTCGATGACACCCGTAGGTTGATGCAGATCGTCCAATGGAGCGATGTTGATCATATCTATGGAAAAGGCATTATCCCCCATAAATTCGCGAAATTCCGGATCTGCCCCCACTCCCTTTTTATGACCTGGGATGTGAAATTGAACCGGGTTGCTCTGAGCGTGCTTTTTCAAAGCAGTAAAAAGCGGGGTGTTGCTTTGATTCATTAGTGTTGTCACAACCTTTCGTGCAGGATTTCGACAATCCTGGCAAGTGATAATAGAACAAAATTGAGTATAGCAGTTTGAAGTAGGAATGCAAGCGGTTGACGGTGCTTTTATTTGTGAATGAGAGGAGCATGGAGACAACCCGGACTTTATGACGAAAAAACGAAGGTAGAGGATGTGGGACAGATGAAACAAATCGGAAGAGAAAAAAATCCTCGGCGGTTATGGTCTCCCTTTTTTGCGGAATTATGGGTACTGGTATTTCTGGTTGAATTTATGAAGGGATCTCTTCTGGTAGCTATCCTGCCGGTATATATGGGAGAAACGCTCGGACTGTCAGCCGGAATCATCGGTCTGGCCTTTTCGCTCCAGTATTTTGGTGACAATGCGTTCCGGGCACCGGCGGGCTGGATAGCTGAACGGCTCGGCTACCGGGGAACGATGTCGACCGCGTTGCTGTTTACACTTGTTGCGGTGATCATGCTAAGCATGCTGACAGAGCCAGTGTGGCTCGTAGTTGCCTGTCTGTTGCTCGGTCTGGGCACTTCTCCGCTCTGGCCTTGTGTCATGACTGGAACGACTGAAATGTCCGGGCCTAACAACAGCAATGGTGCGGCGATGGGCACATTGGAAATTGCGTCCATGGGCGGAACAGGAATGGGGCCGCTTGTTATGAATTTCGCTATGGCACATTATGGTCATTCTTACGGAATGGTGTTTATGATTTTGACAGGATGCAGTATTGTGCTGTTGTTGGTCTCCCTAATGCTGCCCGGACGGAAAGAGTCTGCCGACAAAGGAGCGCTGCAACGGAGCGCTTTGGTGTCCTCCGACGGTCTTGCAAATCAAAAGCCGAAGCTGCTGGGAGGAATTAAGGAGACGATCATTACACTCAAAACAAAACTAAATGTAAACCCGTTGATTTACCCGGCTCTGTTTTTGCAATCGTTTGTTATCGGTCTAATCAGCCCGGTACTGACGCTGTACGCCCGTACGGACCTCGGGATTTCGCCGAATTTGTACAGTGTACTTCTAATTGCTGGCGGCGGGGTAACAGTGCTGGCGCTTATTCCTTGCGGAAAGCTGGTGGATCGGCTCGGAACAGAATACTTTCTGCACGCCGGTTTTTTACTTGCCGGCATTACGCTGTTTTTCTTTTCCGCCGTCCGATCCATTCCGCTTGTGTTTGTATCCGTAGCCCTCATCGGCTTGGGCTATGCGCTCATTTTGCCTGCATGGAACACGTTCCTCGCCAAATTGATCCCAGAAAGCGAGCGAGCGACGATATGGGGCTTTTTTCTGACACTCCAAGGTTCAGGTATGGTCATCGGTCCGCTCGTTTCAGGAGTGCTGTGGGACCGTGCAGGACACACAGCTCCATTTATCATCAGCGGAGTTGTAATGCTGCTCATGTTCGGCTGTCATCTGGCTTTGGCACGTAATCCGCGCAGAAAGACGGCTGAAGCCTGATTAGCCAAGGCCGGTTACTCTTTCGGAAAAGCCATTCGGTACAGCGGCAGCAAACGCTCAAAAGTGGAACGCACCGTCTGTAGCAGCGCAGCCCCGTCACCGACGAGCAGGTCGTCCCGGTCAATACGGATACCACACATGACCTCGGCTTTTTTTACCTGCTGCAGCTTGTCAATGATCGTTTGAAAATTCTTCTCGTCCATTTGTTTTTGCTCCGTACCTTCCGGGGCCATATGATCCATGGACCAGTAAAAATGATCAGGTAGGCTAGTGCGAACATCGCTCAGATTGGCTTTGAGTGCCTGGGCAAACGTGGTTTTGTTCGGGCTTTCATAAATAATTGCGAAAATGATGAACAGATGAGAAGAAAACATCCCTACCTCAAAATGCGGCAACGCCTTGTACCCACGCTTGTTTGCCGCCCAAGCTACCCAGGAATCCTTGGGCGGATTTACTTTGCGCCGTGCATGCTTTGCAACGTGAACGTGCATAGGCTCGCCACACAAGTCCGTCAGGAAAGGAGCCAACTCCGCACCAATCGCTTCCAGTTTGGGTCGAACCTGTTCAATCAGTACCTCCATGCGAGGCTCCAGCCCCGGTATTTCAAAAACATCAAAGTCCTTTGCTGTAAATCCATTGAACGTCATACCTCTTCCTCCTGTAACTGGGTTAAGCCATTTCGTGTGGCGTAATATGTCCGATTATAGCATAACGTCAGCAGGCTTGGCCGACTTTAGGCCGGGTTTGGGACAAGCGCATAAGGCAAAAGTAGGATTGTGCGTTGTTACTCATAAAAATAGGTCAAATAACCAAGTACCCTTACATAAAATGAAGTATAAAATAGAGCAAGGGAAGATCAAGCGGGAAAGCCGCAGGCTTGCTGTAGCCGGACTTCTTGAATCGGACTTGAAAAAGGAGGGAATGCCGTGAACAAGGGCTGCGAGGTAGAATATTGCAATCTGGAGCTCCGGTTTAGCCGTCGGCATATCCATAATCTGATCAAGGATTTGATATCGGAAGGGTATTCGCTGTACTGGAGCGAGGATGAGTCATACCTGGTGCTGTCGGTAAGAACCGGGCGCAAGCTGGTGAAGCTTCGTTTTCAACAATTGCGTACAGGGCACTACAAGTTGGCCGGAGATTATGTGATCCGCGATGCCAAGCTGGCTGAGTGGTTGGAAAAGCTGATTGGAAGCACCCGAGGCCATGCCATTGTCAAAAGAGTCAAGGACCATCATATTTTGGTGGAAAATATTTTGTTCGGTGAGGTCATTCGTCTGGTGGAGGTTACCGGCTTTAAGCAACGCGTCATTTATCAGAAGGGACCAGTGCTGTCAGCGCAGGAGATGGAGGATATGTACATTTCCAATGAGGGAGAAACCCGACTGCTGCTGCTCAGAATGGAAGTGGATGATGAATTGGAGAAGCTTTTCACGGCAATGACAGAGGGAGATACGGCTAGAGCCGGGAACTGTCATGAACGCCTGCAAGCGCTATCCCGCCAACTGCTGATGATGGAAGCATAATGATGAGAGAATAGCGGAATTTAAAACGAATCATTACGGGTTAAAAAATGCGTGGTGTTAAGGACCAGTCAAACGTTTTTGCTTAAATCCGTAGATGCTGTGCAGATTTGGGTATAACTGAACACCTCATGAAAATGGGGTGTTTTGATCTGCGAATAGACAGGGGTTCACTTCTGACACCAAAAACGTTAAAATAGAATTGCACGTGTTCCGATTCACATAAAGTGTAATGCGGTAAAGCGGCGATATAGAATAAAAAATATGTTGCAAAGGATGAGGAACCAGATGGCAAAACAGCAGATTGGTGTGATCGGCCTGGCGGTAATGGGTAAGAATTTGGCCCTTAATATTGAGAGCAGAGGCTTCACCGTCTCGGTATTTAACCGCTCTCCCGAAAAAACGCATGATCTTATCAAAGAAGCAGAAGGTAAGAAACTGACGGGTACTTTCTCCATTGAAGAATTTGTGAACTCACTGGAATCGCCCCGTAAAATCCTGATCATGGTTCAAGCTGGTAAAGCAACGGATGCCACGATTGAGCAGCTTTTGCCTCATCTGGACAAGGGCGACATTATTATAGACGGAGGCAATGCCTACTTCCCTGATACACAGCGCCGCAGTAAGGAGCTGGAGGAAAAAGGACTTCGCTTTATTGGTACAGGCGTATCCGGTGGCGAAGAAGGTGCCTTGAACGGTCCTGCAATTATGCCGGGTGGACAAGAAAGTGCCTACAAGCTGGTAGAGCCGATTCTGACGGCAATCTCTGCCAAAGTAGATGGCGACCCTTGCTGTACATATATCGGTCCCGACGGTGCTGGTCACTATGTAAAAATGGTGCATAACGGTATCGAGTACGGCGACATGCAATTGATTGGTGAGGCGTATCACCTGTTGAAATCGGTCCTGAATGTGAATGCGGAAGAGCTTCATGAAATCTTCACAGAATGGAATAAAGGCGAGCTGGACAGCTACCTGATCGAAATCACGGCTGACATCTTCTCCCAATATGATTCCGAAACAGGCAAACCAATGGTAGACGTTATTCTGGATGCGGCAGGTCAAAAAGGTACTGGTAAATGGACAAGCCAAAGCGCGCTGGATCTGGGCGTTCCATTGTCCATGATCACCGAATCTGTATTCTCCCGCTTCCTGTCTGCTATGAAAGACGAGCGTATTGCGGCAAGCAAAGTGCTGAGCGGTCCTAATGCTGAATCCTTCAGCGGGGACAAAAAAGAATTTATCGAAAGCATACGTAAAGCATTGTTCGCAAGTAAAATTGTGTCTTATGCTCAAGGCTTTGCACAAATGCGTGCAGCTTCCGATGAATACGATTGGGATTTGAAATACGGAAAAATCGCTATGATCTTCCGCGGCGGTTGCATTATCCGTTCGCAATTCCTGCAAAACATCAAGGATGCGTATGACCGCGATCCTGCTCTGAAAAACCTGTTGCTGGATTCCTACTTCAAAAATGTAGTAGAAACTTACCAAAACGCATGGCGTCAGGTGATTTCCGTAGCTGTATCTCAAGGTATTCCAGTGCCAGGCTTCTCCAGTGCGCTTGCATACTATGACAGCTACCGTACTGAGCGTCTGCCAGCAAACTTGCTGCAAGCACAACGTGACTACTTCGGTGCGCATACGTTCAAACGTGTGGACAAAGAAGGCGTATTCCATCACCAATGGTTCTAATGAACTGGCGAATATGCTAGGATAACAGCAATGTAATACAACGGAAGCTTCTTTTGCCCTCTGTGGCGGAGGAAGCTTCTGTTTTTCTTTAGTGGATTGTCTAAGCTTTCGGCACTGTGGTATGATAGGAATAGTTATTTTAACACATCACCGCGTCTAAGCTTTGAGTCACGACAAAAAAAGACGGGAAGATCCCGTCTCATTTGGTGGGCAACATTTTACTGCTCTTGTGACCATTGCAGCATACCGCCGGTCATGTTAGTGCAGCCTTCATAACCTAGCTGTTGTAAATATTCGCAGGCTCGTTCGCTGCGATAACCGCTCCGGCAAATAAAGATAATTTCACCGGTACGTTCAATTTCCTCAAGACGACTTGGAATCTGTCCGAGCGGAATATGCTTGGCACCGACAATCATGCCTTCCGCTACTTCTTCTGCCTCGCGAACGTCGATCAGTTGCAATTGTTCGCCTGCTTGCAGGCGTGCACGAAGCTCAGAAGGTTCAATCAGGGCGATTTGCGTCATGGCCGGACCTCTTTTCTGAATATAAAATAGGTGACTCGTGTGTTCATGGCTTGTACCAAACCACTTACACACTCTATGTATGATAGCCAAGCTATCTGCAAGCTGTCAATCGGGCTAATTCTAAAGGCGTGTATAGATTAATGAATCGCCGGGATGAAACTCGGGCAGGCTTTGCTTGATATTCAGTGTTTTTCTGATGGAGAAATAAACATCACAGCTTGTATAATTAACGTAAAACGGGTTGGTTAAAATTCGAAAAGGAGCATGTACATTATGGATGTTATCGTTAGACCTACCTCTTCGTTAAAAGGGGAGATTGGGGCCTTGTCCTCCAAAAACTACACTACACGCTATTTGCTGACAGCAGCGCTTGCCGATGGACAAAGTACCATTTATTTTCCGGCACACAGTGAGGACAGTGATGCTATGCGTCGTTGTATCGCTGATCTGGGGGCAGTGCTGGAAGAGGATGATGAAAAAATAGTCATTACGGGCTTTGGCAGCCATCCTCGTGCTGTGAAGGAACTCAATGTAGGTAACGCCGGAGCAGTGCTTCGTTTTTTGATGGGGATCGCATCGCTGTGCCCGGATGTTACTTTCGTCAATACATATCCCGATTCGCTGGGAAAACGACCACATGATGATCTGATCGACGCATTGGGTCAACTGGGTGTACAGGTAGATCATCGTGAAGGCAAGCTTCCGATCCGCATTCAGGGCGGTCAGCCCAAAGGCGGCAAAATTCAGGTATCCGGTTCGGTTAGCTCGCAATATTTGAGCGCCTTGCTATTCCTCACGCCGTTATTGGAGGAAGATAGCGAAATTGAGGTGCTGCATGATTTGAAATCCAAGGTGGTTATTGGTCAGACGCTGGAGGTGCTCCAAGAGGCAGGGATTATCATTCATGCAAGTGATGATTACATGTCTTTCCGTGTGCCGGGACGACAATCTTATCAGCCGCGCACATATACCGTGCAGGGAGATTACCCGGGCAGCGCCGCGGTGCTGGCGGCGGCTGCGGTCACGAACTCGGATGTCACCATCCATCGGCTAAAGGAGCAGAGCAAGCAGGGAGAACGTGCTATTGTAGATGTGCTTCGTATGATGGAAGTACCGCTGACGCACGAGAACGACACCGTCGTCGTGAAGGGGAATGGCCGTTTGAAGGCCATTGAGTTTGACGGCGATGCTGCAACCGATGCTGTGCTGGCGATGGTGGCTGCGGCTGTATTTGCTGACGGCACGTCCCGTTTTTATAATGTGGAAAATTTGCGGTACAAGGAATGTGATCGCATTACCGATTATTTGAACGAACTGACCAAGGCCGGAGCTCGGGTGGAGGAACGTCAGGCTGAAATTATCGTACATGGCAGACCGGAGGGGGTTGAAGGCGGTGTTGAAATTAACGCGCATTTTGACCACCGTGTTATTATGGCTTTGACAGTTGTCGGTCTGCGGGCACAGAAACCGCTGGTGATCAAGGATGCGCATCATGTTGCCAAATCATATCCGCAATATTTTGACCATCTGACGACGCTTGGCGCCTCTGTAGAGTGGGTAAAATAAAAGTAAGTTTTAGAAGTGGACAGGAGGGGAAAGGATGGCTTTTGAAAATCCGTCAAGGGAAGAGATCAAAAGCATTTTGGAGCAAGTAGGCAACATTGCGGTTGTAGGTTTGTCTGATAAATCAGACCGGACCTCGTATATGGTGTCTTATGCGATGCAAAAACGGGGATACCGTATTATTCCGGTTAATCCTGCGGCAGCGGGGCAAACGATTTTAGGAGAAACTTGCTATGCAAGTCTCGAAGAAGTACCCGAGTCTGTCGAGTTGGTCAATGTATTCCGTCGCAGTGAGTACTGCGCGGAGGTTGCTCGTGAGGCGGCTGCTATAGGTGCGAAGGTTTTGTGGCTTCAACAGGGCATTATCAGCCAGGAAGCCGCTGACATTGCGCAGGAGCATGGAATGACGGTTATTATGGATCGTTGCATCAAGGTAGAGGATTCCATAACCCAAGCAGTACGTAAAGGATAATCTGGACATGAAGAAAAAACCTTCGCCCCTATGAAATATGGGGAGAAGGTTTTTGGTGTATGGAAATTGGGCTATATTATGCTTACAGGAATCCATATAATGTATGTATGCCATTTTTGTGATATTATCTTGGTGAATGAGCTTAATCGACAGTATTGAGACGCTGATCTATACCCTCAAGTCGAGAGTCCATACCATCCAGACGTGAATCCATGATGTCGAACCGCTGCTCCATATTGTCGAGGCGAGTGTCTATGCTGTTAAAGCGTTGATCCATATTTCTTTTAAAAGTGTTTCACTCATGCTATATCCCCCTTTGTTTCAGAATAACATGGTCCAAGCTGATAAACACGCAAAATATAACTTAAATAAGATAGAGCTATTCAGACCTGAAAAGCGTATATAAATATTTTTTATCAAGCAAGAGAATCGCTTTGACAAAAGTATTTATTCGACTTACCATCAGGGGATAGAAAGGAGAGGAATGCCATGAATTGGCTCGGATCCTTACAACAGCTTGGTCGGGCTGTCATGCTCCCGACGATGGTGTTGCCGGCTGCGGCTATATTACTAAGTCTCGGCAGCCTTCCCTGGTCCACGTGGGGATTTCCAATGGTGTCTGAAATGGCTAATGCAGCAGGGCGTGGGATTTTTTATTTTTTGCCGTACTTGTTTGCGGTTGGTGTAGCACTCGGCATGTCGAATCAGGCAGGTCAGGCAGGACTGGCAGCATTGGCTGGTATGGCTATATATGATCAGGTCACATTGAGATTTGGAAACGGACTCATTCATCCCGCGACGCTCATTGGCATCATTTTGGGTGTCATTTCAGGGGTGGCGTATAACCGCTTCAAAAGCATTAAACTGCCTGAGGTACTCCAATTTTTTGGAGGGACTCGATTTGTTTTGCTGCTGATTGGCTTGTTCTCCGCCGTGTTCGCAGGACTGATGCTGATAGTGGCACCACTCATTCAGAGAGGATTACAATTTATAGCAGGTCTGGAATTGAGTCTGGGCGGCTTCGGATTGTTTATTTACGGTATTTTGTATCGGGTGCTGGCGGCTTTTGGCCTTCATCATCTGCTTAATAATATATTCTGGTTTCAACTAGGTACATATAAAACACCGTCAGGCGACATAGTGCAGGGGGATTTACCCCGATTTTTTGCTGGCGATCCGACGGCGGGCTATTTTATGTCAGGGTTGTTTCCGATTATGATGTTTGCGATTCCAGCCATTGCGCTGGCGATTATTCAGGAAGCGCGTGAAGATTTGAAACCGAAGGTGCAAAAGACGTTTTTGACTGCTGCACTCGTCTGCTTTTTTACTGGTGTATCAGAACAAATTGAGTTTGCATTTTTGTTTGCTGCTCCTTATTTGTTCCTCGTTCATGCAGTCATGTCAGGTCTGGCCATGTGGCTTACTTTTGAGCTGGATATTCATCACGGTTTTTCATATTCAGCGGGTTTTATAGATTACGTACTCAATTTCCATCTGTCACATAACGCCTGGTTGTTGATTCCGTTAGGCGTGGCGTATGGGCTGGTGTATTATGTGCTATTCCGCTGGGCGATTCGTAGGTTCCGTATTCCCACTCCAGGCCGCGAGGAAGGTTCGGTTCTGGAGGATTGGGCAGGCAATATTCCTTACAGCGCACCGCTCATTTTGGAGGCGCTTGGAGGGAAGGAAAATATTGTTCGGGTGGAAGCATGCATTACACGGTTGCGTCTCACCGTCCACAATGATCGGCTGATTGATACCGGAGCGATAAAAGCTTTGGGCTCGGCTGGACTCATCAACCTGGGAGGGGGCAACTTGCAGGTTGTGTTCGGGACGTATTCGGAGCTGATTCGTGAGGAAATCGCGAAGCTTATGGAGCGTGATCTGCCTCAAGTGTTGTTCAACGCCCCTGTGCATGGAAAAATGCTGCCGATTCACGAGGTACCGGACAAAATTTTTGCAACGAAGCTGGTCGGGGACGGAGTTGCTTTTGTTCCTGAACGAGGTGAACTTGTGTCTCCGGTGTATGGTACGGTTATGCATCTGTATCCGACCATGCACGCTTTGGGCATCTCTACACGAGAGGGACTTGAGGTTCTGCTTCATATAGGGATTGATACTTCACAGCTAAAAGGGAACTTTACTGCTATGGTAGAAGCAGGCGATACGGTGGAACCGGGACAATTGCTGATCAAATTTGATTTGCAGGCACTGCGGGAACAAGCTCCATCGTTAGTGACCCCCATGGTCATTACGAACCCGGATCGCGTGAAGTCATGGAGCTTTGCTCCGTTTAAAACAGTGAAAAAAGGTCAGGCCTCGGTAATGTCCGTTGTGCTGCATGACAGGAATGTTGGAGGGGTAGAGACATGATAGAAGGCATCGGCGCCGCAGCAGGTGTGGCAATCGGGAAGGCTTTTGTCCTGCCGAGCTGGGAGTGGGATTTACCTGAGCAGAAAATGGATGCGGTGGATCTCGCAAAGGAATTCGAGCGTTTGTATGAAGGGATACGCACATCCAAAAGTGAAATCCAGTTTATTAAGGATGAGTTTCGGGAAATGGTGGGACCGGAGGAATCCAGCATTTTTGATGCGCATCTGGCTATATTGGAGGACCCTGAATTCATGAACGAGGTTCGTGGAATCATCGAGCGACAATACAAAGCAGCCGAAGTGGCTGTTAAGGAAGCAATTGATCATTTTGTGACGATGTTTGATCTGCTGGATGATGAGTATATGAAGGAGCGGGCAATCGACATCAAGGATGTGGGGAACCGACTGCTCAAGCATTTGCTGGGTGCGCCGGAAGTAACTCTTCCGAAGGACACACAGCCTTACATTCTGGTAGCCAAGGAGCTTTCTCCGTCTCAATCAGCCCATTTGAATCCAAGCTATGTATTAGGAATTGTGACTATGAACGGGGGCAAAACATCGCATTCCGCGATCATGGCCCGTGCGATGGGCATTCCGCTCGTTTCGGGACTGGAGAGCAACCTCAATTTACCTGTCCAGACGGGGGATATGATGGTTGTCGACGGAGACTTGGGTAAGGTTTATGTAAACCCGGAAAAATCCATTATTGATCATTATACGGCATTACGTGATGAGCAGCGCCGCAGAAAAGAACAGCTTCAGGTGCTCGCTTCCGTGGAAGCCGTGACCAAGGATGGGACTGAACTGAGGCTGGCAGCCAATATCAGTTCTGTCAAGGAACTGGAGGCGGCATTGAAGCATGGAGCGCAGGGTGTGGGACTGTTCCGCACGGAATTTTTATATATGGATCGAAACTCTGCACCGGATGAAGATGAGCAGTATGAAGTGTATCGGCTGGTAGCAGAAAAGGCAGGAAACCACTCCGTTGTTATCCGTACATTGGATATCGGCGGGGATAAGCCGCTGGACTATCTTCAACTGCCGGAGGAGGAAAATCCGTTTTTAGGCTATCGCGCTATACGTATCAGTCTCGATTGGAAGGAATTATTCAAGACTCAATTGACAGCTATTTTACGTGCTAGTGCGGCAGGGAATATCAAGGTTATGTATCCTATGATTTCATCGGTGGAGGAGATCCGTCAGGCGGATGCGATCTTGAAGGAAGCTATGGCGGATTTGGATGCGAGAGGCCTTGCCTATAACCCACATATCCAGCAAGGGATTATGATCGAGGTGCCAGCGGCAGCAATGATTGCCGATCTGCTGGCGGCTGAAACGGATTTTTTCAGTATAGGCACGAATGATCTGGTACAGTATGTACTGGCCGTAGACCGCATGAACGAGCAGATTGCGCATATGTACCATCCATACCATCCGGCGGTGCTGCGGATGCTGCGTATGACGGCGCAGGCTGCTCATCAGGCAGGGATTGATGTGAGTGTGTGCGGTGAAATGGCAGGAGATGAACGTTCCATTCCCCTATGGCTGGAACTGGGAATACATCAGCTTAGCATGTCTCCCCAGTCCTTGCTGCGAGTCAAGCATCGTGTACTGAACACTTCCGCAGCAGAGGCAACGCTGGTTGCCCAGGCGTGCTTCAGCATGTCTACCGGCGCGGCGATCGAAGACAAGCTGACCGCAGTTAATGTCGGCTATATTCCGGCCGGGCCAGGACGCCAGTAATTATGCACTAGCTGTGCATTTTGTTTGGAAATAAAAAAAAGCACCTTCAAAACCACATTAGCCATGGTTTTGAAGGTGCTTTTGCTCATTTTATTGGAACTGACTTATTTCTGAGCATTGTTTGCCAACAGATCGCAAAACGCTTTTCCATATGGCGGAAGGTCAGGTGGGCGGCGGGCAGATACGATATGTCCGTCCGTCACGACAGCCTCGTCCTTCCATATGGCGCCTGCGTTTTCCATATCATCACGGATACCCGGTGTGGATGTTACAGTGACACCGTCCAAAATTTTGGCAGAAATCAGCACCCAGCCTGCATGGCAGATTTGCCCGATAGGCTTTTGGGCGGCGTGAAACTCCTGTACAAGTTGAATCACCTTGGGATAGCGGCGCAGTTTATCCGGCGCCCAGCCTCCAGGGACAAGAATCCCGTCATAATCACGGCTGTTCAGTTCCTCAAAGGCATATTCCGCTTCAGCAGGTACGCCATATTTTCCGATATATTTTTTACCCTTTTCAGCACCGGCCAAATGCACTTCTGCGCCTTCTTCACGAACACGGTACACAGGGTACCATAGCTCCAGATCCTCGAATTCCTCATCTACCAGAGCGATAACCTTTTTTCCAGCAAGTCTCGACATCTAACCATCCTTTCGTGCGTCACTTGATGACACCGCTGTTTTATAATCTGTGCCTCTACATCTTAAGAAAAAGATCACCGGAAGTCCATTCCTCTGCACGTTCTCAGTAATCGACAAGCTCTTTCAAAGCAAGTATTACCATTCTGTAACCCGCTAAACCTTTGGTAATTTGTTCATAGCTGCAAACTGTGGAAGGATTTGAGGTCCCAAAGTCGAAATAAAAAAGGGTGTGAAAAATTTTATAGAGTTAACAAATCTTTTATAGACTAGTAGATAGATATATCTGGATTCTGATGAAATCCTCATATAGCTTGATCCTATGTAATGAGGTGGTTAAATGCATAAGCAATGCCAATGCGGTAAACCGATGGGGCTGGAGTTGAGAAAGGTGATATATGCGGACAAGGTTGAAATTTTACATGTTCCCGTATTTTCATGCCCTTCGTGCTTCTCGAGTGAGGTTTTGCAGCATGTGACGAAGGACATCAAGGAGCTGTTACAAAATTTGGGGAGCAAGCCTAATGCTCGGCGTATTTCCTTTGCCCGTAACAACGAGCTGGCTGAAATTATACGCAAGCTGGTGCTGGAGGAAGCGGACAATCCCAATGTAGACTGGCAATCCTCTTTGGAGGAGCGAATGGAGCTTCGAATCAACCTGCTGCTGGACCTTTATCGTTATGCGAGAAGTCTGGGAGATGAGGATTGGATGAACGATGTACAGAAAAGATTGGTGCAATTATCCGGTTTTACCAGTGAATCGGTGTTTATGAATACAAAAAACTAAAAAAAATGAAAATTTTCATGGTCACCATTGGATTTTACATGTTCTTTTTGTTACGATGTGAATAGGCCATACGACAAGACACAGAAAGGAATGTATATCCAATGGTGACGATGACGAAAATGACTACTGTTCAACAATTAAATTCGGCACTGGAAGCGTCATCAGACAAGCCGCTGCTTCTCTTTAAACATAGCACACGCTGTCCGATTAGTTCCCGCGCACATCAGGAGATGGAATCCTACTTGCAAGGCACTCCCGACGAAAATATTGAATACGGTATCATTTATGTAGTAGAAGACCGGCCGGTGTCCAATGAGGCTGCGGACAGGCTCCAGGTGAAGCATGAATCGCCGCAGGCCATCTTAATAAAGGACGGAGAGGCTGTCTGGCATACATCCCATTCGAATATTACAGCCCATGCGCTCCACGATCATCTCACATAGGCAGAATGAGCGCAGTCGTTGCATAAAGTAGTATTTTGTCGTATCATGGTTCTAATTAGTTGATCTAGGATTCGGTTGAAAATTTATTGGCAATGGAGAGAAGGAATGTGACGGTAACGATCTATGATGTAGCTCGCGAAGCCGGTGTCTCAATGGCCACGGTATCCCGCGTAGTTAACAATAATCCTAACGTAAAACCTCAGACCCGCAAAAAGGTGTATGAAGCGATTGAACAATTGGGATATCGCCCGAATGCGGTGGCTAGAGGTCTGGCCAGCAAGAAGACAACGACCGTTGGCGTGGTTATTCCGGATATATCGAACTCAATTTTTGCAGAAATTGCGCGTGGTATTGAGGATATTGCGAATATGTATCACTATAACATTATTTTGTGTAATGCCGATAAGCGGAAAGAAAAAGAGATTCGTGTCATCAATACGCTGCTTGAAAAGCAGGTTGATGGACTTCTGTTCATGGGCGGCACAGTAACGGACGAGCATATTCAGGCGTTTCATACGGCTGCGGTTCCTATTGTTCTGTGCGCAACGAGTGATGAGAAAGGCAGCTATCCTTCGGTTGATATTGACCATGAAGCTGCTGCTTTTGATGCAGTGAACACATTGATTCGCCACGGACACCGTCAAATCGCGATGATCAGTGGTACGCTTCAGGACCCTGCGAACGGGTATGCACGTTTCCAAGGCTACAAGAGAGCGCTGGAAGCAGCAGGAATGGAGTATCAGGAAGATCTCGTGCGAATCGGGAACTATCGTTATGAGTCCGGTGTGGAGGCAATGAAGTATTTCCTGGGCCTCAAGAAAAAGCCAAGCGCGATTTTTGCGGCTACAGATGAAATGGCGATTGGTGCGATTCATAGCATTCAGGATGAAGGCTTGAAAGTACCGGACGATTTTTCTGTCATCAGTGTGGACAATATCCGTATGGCTTCCATGGTTCGTCCGCAGCTTACGACAGTGGCGCAACCGATGTACGATTTGGGTGCAGTAGCGATGCGTTTGCTGACCAAGCTGATGAAGAAGGAAAACGTGGAAAATCCTCGCGTTATTTTGCCGCATGAAACGATTTTGCGGTTGTCGGTTAATTATCTAGACTAGACAGATTTGTTAACAGGATAGACCTTCGATGAAAGCTCCTTTAATGGAGCTTTTTTCGTGAATACATAGTCCATAATGCACATTATTAAACAAAGAATAGAGGGATTTGAGATGAGTCGAATTTATGGATTAATTGGTGCCATGGATGAAGAAATTGAACTGCTGCTTGCTGCAATGAATGAAGCTAGTAAGTCGCTCAAGGCTGGAATCACCTATACTAAGGGAGTCATTCACGGTCAACAGGTTGTCGTATGCAAGTCCGGTGTAGGTAAGGTCAATGCTGCGGTAACGACACAAATCCTTATCGACAGCTTTGGAGCGGAACAAATCATATTTACAGGAGTGGCAGGGGCAGTGCATCCGGATTTAAATATTGGGGATATGGTGATTTCCTCCACATGTATGCAGCATGATATGGATGTAACGCCTTTGGGTTATGCCAGAGGGGTCATTCCTTATCAGGATACCTCGGAGTTTGCGGCTGATCCTGATCTTGTTCGTCTGGCTGAGCAAGCCTGTCAATCCTTCGGCGATCGTTATATTGTCGGCAAGGTGCTTTCCGGTGACCAGTTTGTTGCCAGCCGTGAGCTGGTAGCTGCATTGCATCAGGAGATGGACGGTGCTTGCACCGAGATGGAGGGCGCAGCAGTGGCGCAGACAGCCCATATGAACGCTGTGCCTTACGTTGTCCTCCGTTCTATGTCTGATAAGGCAGACGGATCTGCCCACGTTAATTTTGGCGAATTTACAGTAGCATCTTCCCATCGTTCGCATCGAATTGTGGAGTATATGCTGAAGCATTTGGGTTAAATGGCTAGTGGTGTAACATTTTAATACATGAACCTTCTCACAAACCGGATACGGTCAAATTGTTCCCGTGATGTGAGGGGGACATCCTCTCCCATTCGGACCATTAGGCAATTCGCCGGGTGGGAGCATATTTCGGGATCATCCGTAGCATACCAGACCATATCTACCGTTTTCATCAGACGTTCCATCATGCGGCGGTATTCCCATACGGAGAGACCGCTGCCTTTTAAATCCCAATGCCAATAGTACTCAGTCGTAAAAATGATATAGGATTCCAGTTGTCCGTCCTCAAAGGCGACCCGGATCATTTGGCTTCCCAGACCCAGTCCGCGATATTCGTCGGCTACCTCAATCGCTCCAAGCTCCAGCAGGTCCTTCATTTTGGCTTCCGACCAGCGTTCCATCTCATCCGGATAGTGAAAAGTCACGTATCCGAGAATGGTTTCCCCGTCATGAGCGATGATAATCCTGCCTTCCGGCAGTCCCGAAATATCCACCAGCGCGTCGAATTGCTCCTTTGGCTTGCGAAAGGCGTCCAGTTGTGGATGCATTTGAAATGAATGCAGTTGATCAGCAGATACGGGGCCTTCTACGTAGATCCTTTGCCCGTTATGACTCAGCGTGTTCAAATGGTGCAGTTTTAAATGCTGCATACATGCGCCTCCTTGTTTACCGTGACCTAGCTCCCCATATCCCCTACTTATAGCAAAAAAACAAATAAATGAAAAGTATGGTCGTCACATCCTCACCTATGATATACTGTTTTAGACATAAATTGTTCACAATTAGTCGCTTTTATCAGATGTTAAACAAAGGAATTGACATGCTTGTATTGAATTTGTAAGCGTTATCATGTTCTGTATTATTCTCATTATATCGTGAGGAGGCTGAACGCATGAAGATTAAAGAACTCCAGGCTGTAGTTCCCACATCCAACATGGGCCCGTATGAACAAGCTTACAACCGCTTTCAGTGGGAAGATGCAGAGCGTCATTTTACGTGGTATGAATCAGGCAAGGTGAACATGGCGCACGAAGCGATTGATCGGCATGTAGAGGAAGGGAGAGGTGACAAAACGGCGCTGTTGTATTGTGACGCGAACCGCCATGAAGCCTACACCTTTTCTCAGTTGCGTGCCAGTTCCAACAGGTTTGGCAATGTGCTACGAAAATACGGCATTGGCAAAGGAGAGCGGGTATTTATATTCATGCCGCGTTCACCTGAGCTGGTCATTAGTCTGCTTGGTATTTTGAAGGTAGGAGCAGTTGTCGGGCCATTGTTTGAGGCGTTTATGGAAACGTCGGTCAAGGATCGGCTGGAAGATAGCGGAGCGGTGGCGCTGGTGACAACGCCTGCACTTCTCTCGCGTGTAAAGCGTGAGGAACTTCCGGAGCTGCGGCATATTTTTGTGGTTGGCGATGTGGATGAACGGGAGCAAGGGATTATTGATTTTGAAACGGAAATGCTTACTTCCTCCGAAGAACTTGAACCGGAATGGCTGAGTCGTGAGGATGGATTGATTATTCATTACACGTCAGGCTCAACGGGCAAGCCTAAAGGCGTGTATCATGTGCAAAACGCGATGATTCAGCACTATTATACCGGTAAAATGGTGCTGGATCTGCGTGAAGATGATGTGTATTGGTGTACAGCCGATCCAGGTTGGGTTACAGGAACGTCCTACGGCATTTTCGCCCCGTGGCTGAATGGAGCAACAAATGTGATTCGTGGCGGTCGTTTTAGTCCCGAGGATTGGTACCGGACGATTGAGCGCCACGAGGTGACCGTATGGTATAGCGCTCCTACGGCGTTTCGGATGCTCATGAGCGCAGGGGAGGATATCGTTGCCAAATATGATCTCGGAAGCCTGCGGCATGTGTTATCCGTCGGAGAGCCGCTGAATCCCGAGGTGGTGCGCTGGGGCTGGCAGGTATATAAGCAGCGTATTCATGATACCTGGTGGATGACGGAAACGGGTGGCCAAATGATCTGTAATTACCCTGAGCTGCCGATTAAGCCCGGCTCGATGGGAAAGCCATTGCCTGGCATTCAGGCCGCTATTCTGGACGACAGGGGGCAAGTGTTGCCGCCTAATCGAATGGGGCACTTGGCGATACGTACACCGTGGCCCTCTATGATGAACCGTATATGGAACAACCCGAACAAATTTCAGGAGTATTTCCGTTTTTCCGGTTGGTATGTGTCCGGTGATTCTGCCTATATGGATGAGGACGGATACTTCTGGTTTCAGGGGCGTATTGATGATGTCATTAATTCCTCAGGGGAGCGGATCGGTCCATTTGAGGTCGAGAGCAAGCTTCTGGAGCATCCCGCTGTAGCGGAGGCTGGAGTGATCGGAAAGCCGGATACAGTGCGGGGAGAGATCATTAAAGCTTTTATCGCACTCCGTGAAGGCTACACCCCCTCTGAAGCTTTGCAGCAGGATATTTATCGCTTTGTCAAAGAAGGGCTGTCTGCCCATGCTGCACCACGCGAAATTGAGTTTAAGGAAAAGCTGCCCAAAACCCGTTCCGGTAAAATTATGAGACGTGTACTCAAAGCCTGGGAGCTTAATCTTCCTACAGGAGATTTGTCTACCATAGAGGATTGAAATGCTTTTTAAGTAAGATACAAAAAAGGGAGTCTCCAAAGCCGTGATGGCTGAGGGACTCCCTTTTTGTTGCTGTTGTGAGCTGTTATGGACGAACGGCTCCGGAAGGAGCTGATTCCCCCAAGGCATTCATGGAAGTGATGCGGAACCAACCCTTCGGTTTGCTGCCCGCTTTATATTGAAAGCTGGTGGATGCGGTGGAGCCGATGTTTGTAAAAGGCTCCGCACCGCTTTCACTGTAATACACTTTATAGCCCGTAATCGCATCCGCAGGCTTTCCTGCACTCCATTGGAGCGCTACGGCAGAGCCTGCTGCTTTCGCTTGAGGCTGCCCAGGAGCGGTAGGAATCTCCGTAGGCTGCGCACCCGTTCCATCTCCTTCACCCGGTACAACTGGATTCCCAGGATCAACAGGTGGCACTACAGGTGCTGCACTTGCTTGGGAGCTTGGCCCTGACTCATGTCCACCTACATCAACGGCGGTTACGTAGTAGCTGGAGCTGCTGCCACCCGGGCTGTCAGAGAACACTTTAGAGCCGTCAGCCATGACGACCTTGCCAAGCCGTTGGAAACTGCCCCCATCCGTAGAACGATATAGGCGGTATCCTACGACATCGCTGTTTCCGCTTGGGCTAAAGCTGATCATAGCTTTGCCGTCACTATAGCTTACGCTAACGTTAGACGGAGCACTAGGATCGGCTCCATCGTCTTTACGCGGATCAATCTGGGTAGGAGCCGCCTTATCTGCATCCTGAGGCAGATAGTAGGACAACGAATTATGTCGTCTCATCACCGTAAAGGCTTGCTGGAGCTCTTTAATCAGCTCTGAAATCGGCTTTTCCCGTTTACTAACGGTCCGCTCGTTCAACATGTCATCCGGTGTACCGTCCCGTGGAATGTAATTGACACCTTGATAGGTAATATATTTGGCACGAGTGACACCATTTTCGCTGTTTTTGGGTGGATACTTACTGTTGTAAATATCCGAACCGTATGCGGACGCTGTTCTTGTTACAATACCGTCTGGTCGCTTGAAGCTGTCAGTTTGGAACAGATTCGGATCCTTTGCGGTCACTTCATTCATGATTTGCGCCCAAAGGCGACGTGCCCGCTCTTTTTGTGCTTTTGTTTCGAGCTTATTGACAGGTTGCTTGTAACCAACCCATACACCCAGTGTGACGTCAGGCGTAAAGCCCTCGAACCATACATCGGTATAGGATTGTGTAGTGCCTGTTTTACCGGCAATCGGAATCTTGCCAGCTTGATCGAAATTACGCTTCACCAGTCTGCCTGTACCTTCCGACACGGCTGTACGCAGCATATCCGTCATCAGATAGGCGGTTTGTGGTGTAAAGGCTTGTACAGGATTAGGCTGATGCTTATAAACAATATTGCCTTGCGAGTCCACAATCTTTTCAATCATGTAGGCGTCATTAAATACACCGCCATTTGGAATCGAACCATAAGCATTTGTCAGTTCCTCGACTGTGACTCCGTGGGCCAAGCCGCCGAGTACACCTGTCTGGGCATTGTTATCGCTTGGTTCCAAGGTGGTAATGCCTAGCTTCTTGGCAAAATCCCAAGCTTTGCTGATACCTACTTTTTCGTTAAACAACTTGAGTGCTATCGTATTTAGTGACTGATTCAACGCATAACGGGCCGTAACCAGCCCCTGATAGCGGTTATTGGCGTTTTTCGGGATGTGATACCCATTGCTGCCATCCTTCAAAATAATAGGTGCATCATCCACGATGCTGCCAGGCTGCACGAGACCGCTGTCCAATGCAGGGAGATAGGCGGCAATCGGCTTCATAGCCGATCCCGGCTGGCGTACCATCTGGGTCGCATAATTCATCTGTTCCTTTTGGAAATCCCGGCCTTCCATCATACCGAGAATCGCGCCTGTTTTATGCTGGATAAGAATCGCAGCCGCTTGCTCGTCTCCCTTGGTTTTACTTGTGGAAGAGAAATTATTCTTGTTCTCTGCAATTTGGCGCATCGACTTGTAGATGCTTTTATCAATAGTGGTGTATACCATATAACCACCTGTTCGAAGCTGCTGTTCAGCTTCTTTGAGCAAATCGTTATCATCCTTGGTTTTGGCATCTGCGCTGGCATTGGCCGCTTGACCCGGATTTGTGACCGACATGAGTGCCTGCGCTGCTTGTCGTTCCGTTTCCATCATAAGATACGGATACGTGTTATAGGCTTTAACGGTGCGTGGAGCAAGCGACTTTTTGATATCAAAAGCCATCGCCTCATCATACTGTGCCTGATTGATTTTGTTCTCCTCTAGCATCCTGCTAAGTACCAGGTGCTGGCGGTTGATCGCCCTTTTAAAGCCGGACTCGTTAAATTCACCCTTACCGTTGTAAGCGGAATAAGAGGAAGGAAGCTGTGGCAGACCTGCCAGATAGGCGGCTTGAGCCACATTCAGCTTATTCAGATCATTCTCATTAAAAATACCTTTGGCCGCTGCTTTGATCCCAAAGACGTTATAACCGCTCGATCCGTTACCAAAAGGTACTTTATTGAGATAGGCCGTAATAATTTGCTGTTTGCTCAGGAATCGCTCAAGGCGCAGTGAGAGCAAAATTTCCTTGACCTTGCGGTCATCCGTGCGATCCAGATTCAGAAAGACACGACGGGCAAGCTGCTGGGTCAGGGTGCTTCCCCCGGTTTGTACGGATTCATGCAGGGCTTTTTGTTTTATAGCCCGCAGCGTTCCCGATAGATCCACACCTTTATGCTCGTAAAAATGGTTATCTTCAATAGCAATGACTGCGTTAATGACGAGTTGCGGAATCTCCTTAAACGTGACAGGACGTCGATCTTCTTCTGTCCGGAGCTGTCCGATAGGGGAGCCATCATTGAAATAAGCGAAGCCTGTAATTGCATTTTTGTCTACTTCCTGTTCAATCATGGATCTGGAGCGCACAGGCTCGCTTTTCACAATAGAGGCTACATAGCCGGCTGCGGCTCCTCCTGCAAACAGCGCTCCCATAAAACCGATGATGACGACCCACTTTATGACACGGCCGAGCCTTCGCATGTATGTCCGTAAGCGGGAAGGCTTTGGCTCTGACACATTGTTTTTTTCTTCAACCATTAAGTCTTCCTCCTTTATAACAGCCATTATTATAGCATAAAATTACAAAATGAACCCATATGCTAAAAAGCCTGTCTTTTGGTGTCGTTGACTCTATAAAAGTGGTGTGTTATAAATAAATCAAAGTAAATATCGTGAAAAGCAGAGAAAGACTTCAGTAGAAGGTGGAATCACGTTGTGCAGAGAGCCGATGGGTGGTGCGAATCGGTAACGACCCTCCTTTGAATTACTGTCTGGAGCTGTCTGGATGAATGGTGTAGTTTTTGCAGATTTGCGAAGCTGACTATAGTAATCCAGTACCGGGTGTAGGCCCGTTATAGGAATGAAGTGAAAGAAACGCTTGTCTTTGGCATACGTTTCTTTAATTAGGGTGGTAACGCGAGCAGCTCCTTCTCGTCCCTTGGGATGAAAGGGGCTTTTTGGTTTGTTTAATATGTAATATTTTGGATAAAAATAGGAGGTATACAGGATGAAGTGGGAAGAGTTGAAGCCTGAACAGCAGGTAGAGGTGGAACGTCAATTAAATGTGATTCAACGTGGTGTGGCAGAAATTGTACCGGAGGACGAGCTGAAGCGTAAGCTTATTAAATCGGTCGTTAGCGGTGAGCCGCTTCAAATTAAATTAGGACTTGACCCATCGGCGCCGGATATTCA
The DNA here is from genome assembly GCF_059417685.1 of Paenibacillus sp. LT-B23. NCBI lineage: Bacteria > Bacillati > Bacillota > Bacilli > Caryophanales > Paenibacillaceae > Paenibacillus > Paenibacillus sp. LT-B23. The sequence goes on from NZ_JBSQBM010000005.1 coordinate 136,386, forward strand.
CATCGGGCATACGGTCGTTATGCATAAGCTACACCAGTTTCAGGAGCTTGGTCATCAGGTACAACTTATCATCGGTGATTTTACGGGCAAGATTGGTGATCCGACAGGCAAATCGGAAACTCGTAAGCAACTGACTGAGGAAGATGTCCAGCGAAATGCTCAGACGTATAAGGAGCAGATATTCAAAATTCTGGACCCCGAAAAAACAAAGGTATACTACAATTCCCATTGGTTGGCTCCCATGTCTTTTGCCGATGTGGTAACGCTGGCCGCTAAAGTAACTGTCGCACGTATGCTGGAACGGGATGACTTTACGAAAAGATACCAAAACGGCTTGCCGATCAGCATCCATGAATTTTTCTACCCGTTGATGCAGGGGATGGATTCCGTGGAACTCCGATGCGACATTGAGTTGGGCGGTACAGATCAAAAGTTCAATTTGCTGATGGGCAGAACTCTGCAAAAGGAATACGGAGTGGAGCCACAGGCAACCATTATGTTGCCACTGCTTGAAGGGCTGGATGGCGTGCAGAAGATGAGCAAAAGTCTGGGCAATTACATTGGTGTCGATGAAGAGCCGAACGAAATCTATGGAAAATCCATGTCGGTTCCTGATGAACTGATGCTTAAATATTTTGAGCTGGCAACAGATTTGAACAATGAGGAACTGGCTGAGCTGGCGGAAGGCATTAAGAACGGTTCAGTGCATCCGCGTGACGCCAAAATGAAGCTGGCCGGAACGTTGGTACGTATGTATCACGGTAAGGAAGCGGAGGAAGCAGCGAAGCAGCATTTTGTGACTGTATTCCAGCAAAGAGCGCTGCCTGACGATATTGAAGAGTTCACTTTGACGGCCGATCATTTGGAAGATGGCGGCATCCGTGTCATCCAATTGCTGACTCATTTGGGCTTTGCGGCTTCTAATGGTGAAGCCAAACGCAGCATTCAGCAGGGCTCGGTCAAAATTAATGAAGAGAAATGGACCGATATAAACGAAGCATACACGCCGCAGGAAGGCGATATTGTGCAAATGGGTAAACGGAAGTTCGCCAAAATCAAGCTAGGCTGATAAAAATGTGAGATATATGGCGGGAGAGAGGTAGTCCTGCGTTCGATTTAGTCTACATCGCTGGATTTCTCCAGATTTAAATCAGGCCGCTTCGTTGTTGCCCGCCGTTAATCACCTTTATTTTAACAACGCAGAGACATGCATAGTGTCTCTGCGTTGTTTTTATTTCTACTGAAGTAAAAAGGTCGTGGTAAACTTAGCACAAATGATCAAACAAGCATGTGCAGGATTGTACATAATGGATTACGAAGTCTTGCTAAATTCGCTTGGTGGATGAATCGTCAAACCATAACAAGTACGGGGAAGGATCGTATGGACTACTTTAAAAGAATACAGTGTGCGATTGAGTTTATATACCGATCGAATAAAATGTTGCAAGCTGCACGCTACAGTAACATGAAAAAGCACCCGAACGAGGTTCGGGTGCTTTTCGATGCTATCACAAGGATTAGCGGTTATAGAATTCGACGATTTGTTTTTCGTCGATATCTTGGGACAATTCGCCACGCTCAGGCAAACGGATGTATTTGCCTTCCAGAGCTGCGTCATTGTACTCCAGGTAAGCTGCCAAGTGGTTGCGGTTTTCCAAAGCTTCTTTGATGGAAGACAGGGAACGACTTCTTTCACGAAGACCGATCACGTCGCCCAAGCTTACTTGGTAAGAAGCAATGTCAACTTTTTTACCGTTCACAGTAACGTGACCGTGTGCTACCAATTGACGTGCGCCTGCACGGGAGTTAGCAAAGCCAAGACGGAACACGAGGTTGTCCAGGCGGCTTTCCAGCAAGAACATGAAGTTCTCACCAGCGATACCGTGCATGTGTTGAGCTTTGTTGAACAGAGTGCGGAATTGTTTTTCACCCAAGCCGTACATGTGACGCAGCTTTTGTTTTTCTTGAAGCTGCATACCGTAGTTGCTGATTTTTCTCCGTTGGTTTGCACCATGTTGTCCCGGAGGGAAAGGGCGTTTCAATTCTTTACCTGTGCCGCTCAGGGAAATTCCCAGACGACGGCTCAATTTAAATTTAGGACCAGTGTAACGTGCCATTATAGAGTTAACTCCTTCATAATTAAAATTTGAGTTGGGGCTCTCTTTGCGCTCCAATTTGTTCGGCGCTACCAACCAAGGTGATGCGCACTACTAACAGAAAAGTTCAGCCGCTGTCCTGTTAGCAACAAATAAGATGAGGGTGACACAAACTGTTACGCCCAAAATTTAAGATCCGCACAGTAGATAGTTCTGCCGTACAGACTTTTTCATTAATATATACTATATGTAATAGTGGGTCAATGTCAAGAAGAGAAAAAGAATGAAAACGTCAAAATTTGTCGATAGGGCTTTAGAACTAAAAAAGTGGGACGAATTTCTGAAAAATGGATGCAAATTTCTGGAGTTAAGAGTAAAATAGATCATATTATAAGCTATAGTGGTGCGTAGCCGCTGTCTTGGTACAGCTAATTTTGCTGTAAAGGAGCGCCTTAATATGTCGGACTTTTCAACAACGGATCAGCAAACGCTTGACGGTAAAACAGCCCAGGCTAGCGGTGCTCCGCTGTTTGATGATAAAGAATATACGTCTTTTGCCTGGCTCCAAAACATGGATATGACACCATTTGATTTCCCCTATATTAATCAGCTTCTTGTCCAAGGATATCGGAACTGGTTGCAGCAGAGCAATGGTATATCGTGGGTTAATGAAGAACAATCCGCCGTTTTTAATTTTACAGGTGTTCGGGTTGCAGGTAGGGAAGAGGATGATGACGAGGATTTGGAGCTGGTCGAACGTTGCCGCTTGTCCAGAGAAATGGAAATAAGTCAACGCAAACTTCGGGACGGAAGCCTTACATTTGTGTACATGGTTCCTGTATTTTGCCGTAATCATAAGGGTGAGGCTTTTGCTGCTCTTCGTTTTACACTGTCTGCTCAACATTCTGTTCCTGAGCAGGATGCATTATTGGCTGCAACTTTGCATTTTAGATCCTGCTTTTATACGAGATTTGAGTATATATTTATGGAAGATATCCTCGGGATGCAGAACCGGAGCGACCGCGATGGCAGGCGACGCTCTATTTTATTTCAGATTGTAAAGCGAATGCATGACAAAATTGATGTTGAAGGCGTGCTGGACGAGGTATTTGGCAGCATAGCTTACTTGTTTCCGCATGTGGATATCACGTTATATATGAGCCAGGATCGGCACAGTCGTAATCCGCAAGTCAAACCTTTGTTGTTGCACGAGCGGGACGAGGATGTATGTGTGCGTGCATTTATGAAAGGCCAAATGGCTGTAAATGAGCCTGTAGGCAAAGAAGGAGAAATGACTGAAATCGGCATTCCTTTACGTGGCAAGCAAGGGGTATATGGTGTGTTTCATATGATTCTTCCATCAGGTGCCGAAAGCATGAAGAAAGTGGATGTGGAGCTGATCGCCATGATGGCGGACACAGCAGGCACCGCATTTGAAAATGCAAAGCTGCTGGAGCAATCCAATGTGCTCATCCATGAGTTGCGTCTCATTAATGAACTGGTTCAGCGCTTGAATCAAAGCCTTAAGCTGAACGAAATATTCGAGTTTGCTGTGCAGGAATTATTGAAAATGTTCTTGGCTGACTTTTGCTGTATTGTGCAACTCGATCAGGAAGGAAATTGCTTTAAGGTCACGTCAAGCAACGTAGAAAGTTTAAGGCTGCACAGTTACTCTGGCGAGGATGGGTTTGCAGGGCTGATACGCAGAACAGGAGAGCCTGTCATCGTGTCAGATTACAGAAAGGAAGGGAAGATATCCTCCGATTTTATGGATATGACCGATTCCCTTTCTTTGATGGCGGTACCTATGAAAACCAGCGGTACACCGAGAGGGGCTATTTTATTGTCCAGCAAGCTCCCTCACTTTTTTTCGTACGATAATTACAAAATGTTGCAAATGCTGGCCCCCCATATCGGTTTGGCGGTAACAAATGCCATGCTGCATGCTGAGGTACGGCGTTTGGCCAATATGGACATGCTAACAGGTCTGTATGTACGTCATTATGTGGACAAGGTGATTCAGAGACATCAGGAGAAAGATTTTTGCGGATCTCTCATTTTGGTGGACATTGATCAGTTCAAACAGGTGAATGATACATACGGGCATCAGACAGGTGATCAAATATTGAAAAATGTCAGTGATATTGTTCGTTCGGCGACCCGTAGCGAGGATGTATGTGCCAGATGGGGCGGCGAGGAATTGGCAATTTATTTGCCGCAGCTTGGAGTACAGCAGGCGCTGGAGTATGCGGAAAAAATCCGCTATCGCGTACAACATGAAACCCAGCCTCAGGTGACCGTTTCCTGCGGGATTGCTGAATGGAACTGGCTGGATGAGCAGATCAGCATTGAATCTTTATTTTACAGGGCGGATATGGCATTGTATGAGGCGAAAAATGAAGGTCGCAACCGGATTGTTATTGATCATGTGGGCGACGCCTAGAGAATGTTCCTTATGGAATGTTCTCTTTTTTTGCTGTGCATAACCTTTTGTAGTCAGGAAACCCTAATCGTAGTTATAAAAATAACGTAGTTTTCCTGAAGTACAGCCCTTACCCAATGGTAAGGTTATATCAGGATATGATAGGCGGATGATTGGATGCATTGGAGAAGAGAATGGAATATGCTGGTTTGTATGTTGCTCACGATGTGCTCGTTAAGTGGATGTACACTTGCAGAACAGCAAAATGCACCGGATCAGATTTTTAAAAGAGCCGTTGCAGGGATAGCGGGCAAAGAAACGTTAACGTTCAAAGGTCAGGCTGGTGTCATAACCAGGAATGGTATGCTGGTGGATAAACAGTTCGCATATCATGGTAAGGTGAGCAACCACGATGAACTGACCATGCATTGGAGTTCTGCGGGGGCTTTTAACAAGCAATCAAGCTATGCTGCACTCAAACAAGGCGCATCCGGGGATGGGGTAATACAGGAGCGTTTTCTTCGTCTGGATGGAAAATGGATTGCCGTTACACCCAGTCGTATAGCTATGAATGGAGTAGGGACGTTAAATCGTTTTAATCCGATTCAGGAGATGGAGGAACTGAATGCATTGAATAAAACCATTCGTATAGAGGCCGGGGCCGCGCGGGGAACCTGGGTAGTGAGGATTGAGCCAGAATCGTCCTCAGCCAAGCGATGGTTGAAAGACCGTTTAATGAAAGAAATGGATGCCATAAATCCTCACCTCTTGCAAGCAAACATGAAGCAGAACGGGAAGAATCAAGAGGTGCAGCAAAAACTGAATCGAATATGGGCGCAGAGTCGCGAGGATATGAGTAGCCAATTAGAACATTCTGATGTGCATGCTGTGTATCATCTGACGATAGACCGCCAAACAGGCTTGCCCCTGAAGTTGTCGTCGGAATGCAAAATTACGCGGCAGAAGGCAAATGGAGAGGGGCATGAGGAAGCTCTGATTACCAGAGTTGCTTTTGAGGGCTACAAGTAACGCAACGGACATGATACAATGGACTTCGAATTAACCGTTGTTCAAAAAGAATGTAACAGAGAAGGAGAGACAACAAATGAAAGATCCCAGAATACTTAAACTGGCAGAAAATCTGGTAGGTTACTCTGTTGAGGTACAGCCGGGTGAGAACGTGCTGGTTGAAATGATCGGTACAGAGCGTGACCTGCTTAACGCCATTATTCATGAGGTAGGCAAAAAAGGCGGCAACGTTTTCGTTCAGCTTACTGATCGTAAGGTACAGAGCGCCATGCTTCGTCATGCGACAAAGGAAATGGTGCAAACCTGGGCTGAAATAGACCTTAACCGGATGAAACAAATGCATTGCTACATCGGGATTCGCGCTGGTGAAAATGTCAATGATCTGTCAGACGTGCCGGAAGACAAGATGAAATTGTATAATTCGATTTATCAGCATGCGGTACATAGCGAGCAGCGAGTGAAGCATACGAAATGGGTAGTGCTGCGTTATCCGAATGACAGCATGGCGCAATTGGCGAATACGAGCACAGAGGCGTTCGAAGATTTTTATTTCAATGTGTGTAATCTGGATTACGCGAAAATGGATAAGGCGCAGGATGCGCTGGCTGACCTGATGAACCGGACAGATAAGGTGCGGATTAGCGGACCGGGCACAGATCTGAATTTCTCTATTAAGCAAATCGGCGCCATCAAATGCTCCGGTCAATGCAATATTCCAGATGGCGAAGTATATAGCGCCCCTGTTCGAGATTCCGTTAATGGAACTATTAGCTATAATGCACAAACGCTGTACAACGGTATCACCTTTGAAAATGTAAAATTCCGCTTTGAGAATGGTAAAATTGTAGAAGCAACGAGTAATGATACGAAGCGGTTAAACGATATTTTGGATTCCGATGAGGGAGCACGCTATATTGGCGAGTTTGCAATTGGGTTCAATCCGTATATATTGCATCCGATGAAGGATATCCTGTTTGACGAAAAAATCGCAGGCAGCTTGCATTTCACGCCGGGTCAAGCTTATGAAACAGCAGATAACGGTAACCGTTCTTCGATCCATTGGGATTTGGTCTTGATTCAGCGTCCGGAATACGGTGGTGGTGAAATTTATTTTGACGATGTTCTGATCCGCAAGGATGGCATTTTTGTACTTCCTGAGCTGGAGCCGTTAAATCCCGAGAACTTGAAATAACGATATCTATCCTTGCTGAGAAAGCGATTTCAATGTATTATAATGGATGAGTAATGATACATGATAATCCAGTAAAGCGAGGGATCTCTATGTCTAATAATAACGCGGCGGTTGTTGAAATTGCACAGACAGCGAGCAAGTTTACTTCTTCCATCGTCCTTCATTCCGAAAATAAGTATATTGATGTGAAAAGTATACTTGGCTTGTTTACGACATTAGTCAGCAGCCACAGCTATGAGCTGCACGTTCATGGACCTGACGCGGAGGAAGCCAAGAAAGCGATCACTGAAGTGTTCCAGAAGCACGGGCTACACATATCGGTAGCCTCCTGACTACATTCTTGGATCAAAAGCATCCCTACCTGTAACTGTAGGGATGCTTTTTTTGTCAGGTTCTTGTATTAGCCTGCAATTTGGTCTAATATTAAGGTTAGAACGTCTTGTGCGACATTGAGAGATAGGGGGGAAGAATCCATGACTTCATCTGATTTGCAGGAACAATTGAATATTAAGGCTATTAATCTGCTTCAAGATGACGCAGATAAAATAAAGAAGCTTATTGAAGTACAGATGGAGAATCTGGCAACCCGTTATTGCCCTCTCTATGAGGAAGTGCTGGATACTCAGATGTACGGATTTTCCAAGGAAGTGGATTTCGCGGTTCGCGCCGGCCTTCTTCCGGAAATGGTAGGTAAACAGCTGGTCAGTGAGCTGGAACGCAATCTGGCTATTCTATATGAGGCTATGAACAATAAGGCCAATTAGAAAGACGGTTTCATTGATGAGAGCATGCGGAGTTCGAGAGCATGCTTTTTTTGATGCCTTTACATATGAAATGGGAACGAGTCGACCTATCTTTTATAATGTTCTTTCAGGAGATAGCAGCAGCGTAGCGGTTCATTTGAATCTGGAGAAGCGTAAGCGTTCACCTTTGCCCTTGAATTTTAACCGTTTAAGGAGTTATATCATCTTAAAAAACCCAAGGGCAACAGTGATCAGAAGCTCAAACGAAGCATGAAGTGGTCACTACTATTCTAATGCACATTTTAAAGCCTTGAAAGGTGTTTACACGAGGAAGAAAGATACACCTAACAGAACATACACAACCAGCAGCATCAATCCCTCATACCAGTTGGTTGAGCCGTCCTGAGTAATGGATTTGGCGATAAATACAGCGACGGCAATGGCGACCAGCTCAATCGTAGTAAAAACGATATTCATTGTATTTCCCATGAAGTAGCTGACAAAAATCAGCACAGGTGCAACGAATAGCGCAATTTGCAGGCTGCTGCCGACTGCGATTTCGACAGATGCGCCGATTTTGTTTTTCATCGCCAGCAAAATGGCTGCGCTGTGTTCAGCCGCATTACCGATAATGGCAACGAGGAATGCACCCACGAACAATTCGCTGAGTCCGAACTGGATCGTGAATACCTCCAGTGTTCCGACAAGCCATTCGCTGACAAAGGCGACCATGACGGTAGCGATTACCAGGTAGCTAATGGATTTGTTTCTGGACCACACTGGAGCATGCTCATGCGGCAATTCTTGATCCGTTTGTTCAGTCACGTCAGATAAGTAGTCTTTGTGCGTAATCATCGAAAAAATAAGCCACGCAATATAAGCCACAATCAGTGTGCCCGCGACAATCAGACTGAGCGTATCCGATTCACTATCCGTAATGACATGTGTATTTAGAAATACAGCCGGAACGAACAGGGCAATGACCGCCACAATCATCAACGAACCGCTTAAACCAGCCAGCGATACATTAAAGTTTTGCACTTTGTATTTCAATCCGCCAGCGAACAGGCTTGCTCCAAGCACCAGCAGCAGATTGCCGATGATTGAGCCGGTCAGACTCGCCTTCACCATATCGTAAAGACCTTCTTTGACGAGAAAGATGGCGATGATCAGTTCGGCTGCGTTGCCAAAGGTGGCATTCAAAAATCCGCCCAGACGTTGGCCTGCATAATGTGCTACGCTTTCGGTGGCTCTGCCGAGAAACCCGGCTACGAACACGACAGAGATTGCGCAAATGACGAATTGGGCGATCGCGTTCCAATGTGTGTAATGAGCAACTGCGCTAAGGACAAAGGTTGCGATAAGCAAGCTGGGAGATAACCATTTTTTCAATGAAGTGCACCTCGATATCGAAGGATATGTACAAGTTTGGTGAATGCTGTCACTTGTATGGATTTTCTAAAATAATATACCCAAAATGATATAGGTTGTAAACGGAAGTTATTTTTCATACGCAAGGTTTGCAATTGCAGTGGTTGAGGCTTTACAATACAAATAAAGGATGGATGAAGGGGGACATAGGTCATGGCAGAGCAAATTCAACAACTGGAAGCAGGAAACATCAAGATTTCCAACGATGTCGTAGGTAAAATTGCGGGGATGGCCGCACTGGAGACGCCCGGTATTGCTGCAATGTCAGGCGGCTTATCCGAAGGCTGGGCCAAAAGGCTGAGTGGTAAAAATGTGCAAAAAGGCGTATCAGTGGAGGTTGGACAGTTGGAAGCTGCCATTGATCTTCGCATTATTGTGCTCTACGAAACACCGATTCATGAGGTGTCCCGAATTCTTCAGCAAAATGTGCGGGAAGCTGTCGAAAGCATGACAGGTCTGCGGGTTGTGGAAGTGAACGTAAAAGTAGAGGGTGTCGCTTTCAAGGACGACGCGGTGTAAAAAAGACGTGGTGGGTACATCGACGTTTTTCGCCAGTTTATACATGCAGGGGATTTCCCCGCGAAGATATGAATGAGAACACAAAAACTGGCGATTTTTAGAAACGCCAGTTTTTGTTTGTAGATAAGCTGCAGCCTATTCCGCCAGATTGAACACATGTATATACATATACAAAAGAACTTCCAAAACCACCATTATCGGTGATCTGGGAAGTTCTTTTTTTTAACGGGAACGGTTGGCTCTCCGGGTTTGAAAACGATTAGGGACTTCGGTCCTAACTGCTACTCCTGTGGTACGTTCCTGTACTGCCTGCTTGGTGTTTTCGCGGGAGATGCTAAGCATAATTCCCATGGAGAACATCGTAACAAGAAGGGACGATCCACCAAAACTGATAAAAGGAAGCGTGACCCCGGTGATTGGAATAGTCTGGGTTACGCCGCCGATATTAATGAACGCCTGGATAGCGATCAGTCCCATAATACCTGTACCTACCAACGTCCCAAACGGATCATGACAACGCAAGGCGATGATCATCCCTCGCCAAATAAAATACAGATACAACATCAGGAATATCGCTGTTCCAATGAATCCGAATTCTTCACCAATTACGGAAAAAATAAAGTCATTAAAAGAGTTAGGCAAATAGTGAAGCTTGATAATACCTTTGCCGAATCCCGACCCACTTATTCCGCCTTCCCCTATAGCTTGTAAGGATTGCACCAGATTATATCCAGTCCCCAGTTTATCTTCCGTAGGATCTAGAAAGGCTTGAAAACGTCCGATTTTATAATCTTGCTTGGCTGTGGCTTGTCCGTCTGTTGTTCCAGAATTTCCTCCAAACAACGAGCCTACACCAAAAACGAGGGCAGCGCCCAGTAAGAGCAGACCAATCGAAGCCATAATATGCTTGACACTGGCTCCCCCAGCATAAATAATCAGGCCACTGGTGGCTACCAGAATGAAGCAGGAGCCAAAATCCGGTTGAAGCATAATGAGTCCTGCAACAAAGCCTACAATGACCGTCACGGGTATGTAGCCGGTTCGTAAATCTCTAAAGCGATCCCCTTTTTTGACAATCAGCGCGGATAAGTACAGGATAATGGATATTTTCGCAAGCTCGGTTGGCTGGAAGTTAAGGCCGCCACCAAGTCTAATCCAACTTTTTGCGCCGTTGAGAGAGCCTGTAAAAAGAACGATGACTAGCAGTAAAATGGTGATAAAAAACAAGGGCACGAAGAGCTTTTTATATTTTTCCATCTTAATATTCATAGCTACGAACATGATGAAAAGTCCAAGTATAGCAAACGCAGCTTGACGCTTCACAAAATATAAAGAGTCAAAATTGTAATCTTTATTCAGCAGAGCTACGCTGGAGCTGGCGCTAAATACCATGATTACACCGAATCCAACCAGCAACAAGGTGAGGATCAGCAATTGGAAATCCGGTGTGCCTCTTCTTCGAGTCTCCGGCTTCGTATTTCTCATATCAGCTTCCCCCGGTATTCGCTGCAAGTGTATGCCTCGCAGACGTTTATCATTATTATTTTATCGTTTATCCATTTAATCATAGTATGTTTGGAGGGCTTCTGCAACCTCCATACAGCAACGGATATCGCAATAATTCCATATCTGCTACAATAGAATACAAAATAAAGGTTTGAGAGCAGTGGCACATACGTTATGAATCTGCAAGATTTATCGGGAAGTTGCCCGGTGTTGTAAAAGAGAGGTGGAGCAATATGACACAACATGCGACAGATAAGAGCTGGTTTGACCAGCTACAGGACGATATGGTGGAGTGGCGCAGATATTTACATAAAAATCCCGAAATCTCTTTTCAGGAAAGCAAAACCGCAGCCTTTGTAGCGGACAAGCTGGAGAGCTGGGGGATTGAGGTTCACCGTCATGTAGGAGGGCATGGTGTTGTCGGTACCATTCGTGGTTCCAAGCCTGGGCCTGTTGTGATGCTGCGCGCCGATATGGATGCTCTTCCCATTCAGGATGAAAAAGAGTGCGAATATCGTTCCAGCGTAGACGGAGCCATGCATGCATGTGGACATGACGGGCATACGTCCGTTTTGCTCGGAACGGCTTACTATTTCAGTCTGCATCGGGATGAGCTGGAAGGAGAAATACGGTTGTTGTTCCAGCCTGCGGAGGAATTGTTGCCTGGCGGCGCGGTCAATGTGCTGAAGGATGGTGTGCTGGAAGGTGTGGACGTTATCTATGGCATCCATCTATGGACACCGTTTCCGGTCGGAACGGCTGCGAGTTGCGCAGGGCCGTTGATGGCGGCGGCGGACGATTTTTATATTGAAATTACGGGCAAGGGTGGTCATGGCGGTATGCCTCAGTCCACCCATGATAGTGTGGTAGCGGGCTCAGCTCTTGTTATGCAGCTGCAAAGCATCGTGAGCCGTTCAGTGGACCCTTTGCGGCCTGCTGTGCTGACGGTGGGAACAATTCAAGCGGGAGCTGCGCAAAATGTGATTGCGGAAACATGCCGCCTGAGTGGAACGATCCGTACGTTTGACGAGGAAACCCGGACGGTGATGAAGGATCGGCTGCATGCGGTTACGGAGCTTACAGCGGCAACTTACGGAACAACAGCCAATACCCGTTATATTATGGGATACCCGCCTGTTGTAAATGATGCGCAGGAAGCTTTGCGTTTCTTTAAGGAAGCAGTACCTGTTTTTGGAGAGGGAAAAGTTCAGGAAGCGTCGAAGCTGATGCCTGCCGAAGATTTTGCTTATTATTTGGAACGTGTACCGGGCTGCTTTATGTTCGTGGGAGCGGGTAATCCTGCTAAAGGAGCCATTTATCCGCATCACCATCCTAAGTTTGATTTTGACGAGGACGCGATGATTAAGGCGGTTCGTTTGTTTATTGCGATGTCTACCGGATATGCTGCGGAGCGAAAAACAGAAAATTCCAGCCGCTAACAGCTAACGTGAGCTGAATCTGGATGAGCTGATTCGGCGTATGAGCAGAATGAAATGGGGTACCCTACTCTTGAAAAGGAGGGAGTACCCATGAAAAAGGTTCAGGAAGTTATGACTGAAAAATGTATAACGGTTACCCCGCAAGACAATATTTATGAAATTGCGCTCAAAATGAAGGATAACGACACCGGTTTTATCCCGGTTGTGGAGAGCGAAGGCAGTGACAAGCTTATTGGTGTGGTAACAGACCGTGACCTTGTCGTTCGCGGTTATGCGGGCAAGCATTCCGGCTCTAGTTCGGTCGACGCAGTGATGACGACAGGTATCCGTACAGCTCAAGCCGACATGTCGGTGGATCAAGCAGCCGAGCTGATGGCGGAGCAGCAAATTCGTCGTCTGCCCGTAACGGAAGGGGATCGTTTGATCGGGATTGTTTCGATTGGAGATCTGGCCGTACGTAATATTTTTGCAGACAACGCTGGAGAGGCGCTTAGCCATATTTCCGAGCAGGTTCACTAGGTAAAAAAGCAAGGATAGACCTGGATGACAAGGAGTTCAACCCGTATACGATACGGGTTGGACTTCTTGCTATTCCGATTGATCTGCGAATAAACGGATAAACTGTTTGTTATATAGATTTTAAGATGATGCGTTATAGATTGACGGGAGGTAATTATGAATCCGGATCACCCTTGTATTGTACAACGCGATTTTACCGTTTTGCTGGAAATCGGACTGCCCGCTTCGGAGCATGCACGTTCACAGTTGCAGGTCTATGCGGAGCTGGTTAAAAGCCCGTCCGCTTTTCATACATATCACATCACTCCATTGTCTCTGTGGAATGCGGCTGCCCTTGGGTGGAGTGCCGCGGATGTTAAAAATAGTCTACATTCCATGTCCCGTTGGGATATTCCCCGTGATTTGTTAAAGGATATTGAACAGCTCGTTTCCCGTTACGGGACGTTGACGCTGTCACGGGCGAGAGCAGAAAAAGAGGGGCGCTACAGCACGGATACTGCTGATCTGAACAGTATAGAGAAAGATGTAACTATAGGCATGGAGACGGATACAACTCACAGGGGTGCAGCGGTTGACCGCTTGATACTAACGGCGGACAGTCCGGCTTTACTGGATGAACTGCTGCTCAAACAGGATCTTGAGCAGCTTGGTTTGCTTCGTGACAGTGAAGTGACCGTGTCGGTTCCGCCAGAAAATCGGGGATTGCTCAAACAGGAACTGACCCGTCTTGGTTTTCCGGTCATTGATACAGCAGGCTATCTTGAGGGGAATCAGCTTCGTTTTTCTCTGGGTCAGGGACAAACGGAGCTGAAGCTTCGTGATTATCAAGTGGAGGCGGCTGAAGCGTTTGAGGGGGCAGACGGTCTGGGCGGCAGCGGTGTACTGGTGCTTCCATGTGGAGCGGGAAAAACCGTGATCGGTATGGCGGTTATGGAGCGGCTTCAGTGCGAGGTGCTTATTTTAACCTCCAATACCACATCTGTTCGGCAATGGATTGAGGAATTGAAGCTAAAGACGGATATTCCTGTTGATTCCATTGGAGAATACAGTGGACAGAAAAAGGAAGTGCGTCCGATTACGGCGGCGACCTATCAGATTTTGACGCACCGCCGTACCAAAGATGGGGAATTTGAGCATATGAAGCTGCTGAGCGAGCGCAAATGGGGGCTGATAGTATATGATGAGGTGCATTTGCTGCCCGCGCCGGTATTTCGAGCAACGGCGGATATTCAGGCTACCCGCCGTTTGGGCTTAACCGCGACGCTGGTTCGGGAGGACGGATGTGAGCGGGATGTGTTCTCCTTGATCGGACCGAAGCGGTATGACATGCCATGGAAAGAGCTGGAGCGACAGGGCTGGATCGCTCAGGTTGATTGTGTGGAGCTGCGGCTTCCCATGTCGGCTGCGCTTCTGGAGCGTAGTATGCGTGCTGAAGGCAGGCAGCAATACCGGATCGCCGCCGAAAATCCGGCCAAGCTGGAAGCCGTGCGTAGCCTGATGCAGCAGCACAAGGACAAGCCTACGCTTATTATCGGGCAATATTTGGATCAATTGCGCACATTGGCCCAGAAGCTGAACGTGCCGTTGATAACCGGGTCAATGAGCCAGACAGAACGAGTGCGGTGGTTCGATGCATTCCGCAATGGTACGATTCGGACCCTGCTGGTGTCCAAGGTGGCGAACTTTGCTGTGGATTTGCCGGATGCGGCCGTGGCTATTGAGGTATCAGGCAGCTTCGGTTCCCGTCAGGAGGAGGCACAGCGGCTTGGCCGCATTTTGCGACCCAAGACTGGTGAAAATAAGGCTTATTTTTATGCGCTGGTGACGGAGAACAGCAAGGAGACGGATTTTGCAGCCCGCCGTCAACTGTTTTTGATTGAGCAGGGCTATGAATATGCGATTTGCAGATTTAGCTCGGGGGAGGTTATCGGGAACCTGGATGATGAGGCTGAAACTGGCGGAAAGAAAAGGGAGGCGTGATCAAAAAATGGGCGTAACGAACACGGAAGGCGGCTGGAAGGAGCTTGCATCGGATGAGTTGTTAGTGCTACGTCGATGTTTTATCCGGCACGCGGGACAGCCCATGAAGGAAGAAGAGCCATTACGGCTTACCAGGGGAGCGCTGAGCGGAGCCGAAACGAAGCTGGCACTGCACGGACTGCGCGATCGGGGCTGGCTGGAGGCGGTTACCAAATCGTGGGGCGAACGAATGTTATATATTCCGGTTCATCGGTTGCCGGATCTGTACGAGATGCTGTTGGAGCAAAGTCAATGTACGATGAAAGCGATGGATTCGGATCAACTGGTGACGGTGCATGAAGCGATGACCGGACTGGAAGCGGAGCTGTTGCATGCGTTATCACGTATTGCAGTGCAAGGAGTTCCTTTGACAGCGAAAGGGACCATTCATAAACGGACGCTGCAAAAGCTAAATGAGCTGACTCCCTTTCATCCGGAAGATTTGACTGGACTTGGGCTACAATATGCGCACGTCGAGCTATATCCGGTGCAAACGGTGGTGATGATGGACTTGCTGCTCAGCTTGGGTCTGGTGGTGAAGGAAGCTGCTTCTTTTCATGTTCAGGAAGCCGGGCTGGTAGCGTGGGTTCGCTTGTCCGCTTGGCAAATGCGCAAGCATATTCTTGTTACGCTCATGGAAAGGTATGGCAAGGCCGAAGCGTCTATGCAGCATTTTCGTTATATGCTGTGTGTGGCCTCCACTCATGCGGAACCAGAAGGCTGGATTCATATCGGGCCGTTACTCCAATGGATGACTCAGACGGGACTGATTTCGCAAGAGAGTCTGAATGGAGAGGACCGGAAAAGTGGTGATTATCTGGAATTTTCTGTTATACATGCAAGCCCCGTGAGGATTGAGGACAACACGGTATCTAATTTCAACCTTAACGGACAATACATGGATATGATTAGGGGCTGGGTGACAGCGCTGACCGCCTTTGGAATGGGTGATTGGGGTCTGACCGCGTCGGGAGAACTGTGTTTTCGCTGGAACGTGCCAGCGCTGGATATGCTTCGTTCCAACGATGAGAAGGGTGCGATTCAGGAGCAAGGTACCTTTTATGTACAGCCGGATTTTGAAATATTGGTACCGCCGGATGTAGCTTATGATGTGCGCTGGAAGCTGGAATGCTTCTGTGAACGTGTGACGGGGGACCGTATGGTGGTATATCGGATCACCCGGGAAAGTGTTACAGAGGCCATCGAGCTGGGGATGGAGGCCGAAGCCATTCCTGCACTTCTGGACAAGTATAGCCGGACAGGTGTGCCTGATCATGTACGCGTGGCGGTGGAGCAGTGGGCAGGGGATGTGGGACGGACAGCGTTTGCGACGGTAACACTTCTGCGCTGCGGTACCCGAGAAGACGCAGACACTGTTGCACGTCATCCCGGGCTAGCTGGTTTGCTTGAACAGATCGGCGAAAAGGACTTTATCATTCCGGCACGTTTGGCTGCCAAAATCCGCAAGACGCTTGCTACGATTGGGCTAAGTCCACGACGGGAGCCGGAGGGGATAGACGAGCTGGTTCACCGTTATCCGCTGGTTGCGGGAACGGAGGGGATTTGTCCGGATAGCTCCGACAGTACATTCAGGGCAGAAGATACAGGAACGACGAATGGAGAAACGGCTGCCGCAATGGTGGCGGACTCGAATCAGGAATGGCCGATGTTTTCACAAGAGGGAAGGGCTGGCTTGGTTTACACGGGCCGAACGTTACATTTTTATGAACGGGAGTATACGCTGCCAGACCCAGCCGATTATTTTCCAGACAAATCGGCAGTACCTGCGTCATGGACGAAGGAATGGAGAAGCTACCATGCATCCACTGCCCGGCAGCTTATGGAACAGGCAATTCGCTGGCAAGCGGCGGTAGGACTGCGAATCCGTGAAAAAGAAGTCAAATGGATACCGGAAGCGGTGGTTGCCGGTGAACCGTGGAGTGTGACTGGCTGGTATGCTACCGGAATGGACGGTGAAACGTTGCCCCGCACGACTTTACAGCCGGGGGAATGGTCGGATATGCGCCTGCTGGTTCCTTTTACATAGAAGAGCCAGGATGTGCATGAAACTCCTTCTTCTCAAAAGAAGGATGTGGTATGATAAATGAGTCTACTTTACCAGTAGAACTTTATATAAAGTGAGATGAACATTCATGAGCGTAGCCGAATTGAATACGGTCAATATGGCAGAAGTGCTTATTAACGCCTATGAATTGGGCGATATGGTCAACCGGTCCTTTGAGGTATCGGATTATTTATATTGGAAACAGCGTGTGGAATTGAATCCGTCGATTCTGGCGTGTGTACGCAAGCTGGATGCCAAAAAGGAGCTGTTCGCGGAAACGGAACGTTTTGGGCATTTTCACCCAAACTTTCATGAAGCGAAGGATGCAGTGCAGGCCGTCGAACTGGAGCTTGAACAATTTCAGGAGGTTCAAGAGTTCAAACGGGCAGAAAGGGCGTTGGATGATATGCTCCATGCTATGTCCGAAACGATTGCTTATTCTGTGTCCGACACTATTAAGGTGCCGAGCAATGATCCGAATGTGAAAAAGGGTGGCTGTGGTAGCGGAGGCAAGTGCTCCTGCGGATAGGCCATAGAGGATGATATCGAATGGAGGGGAGATGAAGCGAATGTTTGCCGAGCGGACAGGGTACATCATTTGGGTGAGCGATATCAAGGCTGCCCGCAATTTGGAGAAATACGGAAATGTCCACTATATTTCGAGGCGTATGCATTATGTTGTCATTTACATGAATGCAGATCGGGCAGAGGATACCGTTAAAAATATTCGCAGGCTTTCCTATGTGCGCAAGGTCGAACGCTCCTTCCGAAATGAGATCAGGACGGAGTATAACGACGATAAGGAAAAATTAAAAGAGTATGAAATATAATCTTTAAATGGTGTGAATTTCAAGTTTTCTTAAAAAAGTCGGCCCTTGGGCTGGCTTTTTTTTATAAAGTCAGGACTTTTGCATAATAGTCTTAATGCTGATAGACCTAAAATTATCTTTAAAAATTAGTGATAAACTTCAATTTTGTAACTTGTAGTCCCGGGTCTGTTGAGGTAACATATGAATATATTGGTAGATATAAAGACCTATCTGGTGGGGAGAGTGATCCCGTGCGTGACAAGGCAATGCAGCGATGGAGTACATACGAGCCGTTCTACGTAGAGATGGGCGACAAGAAGGTCGCCGATATTGTGATTACAAATCATGCGAAAACACGCTACTTAGACCGTATAGAACAGAAACAGTCCGAAACGAATCATATCGCCGCCTGGCTTTGGGAATGCCTGAAGCAAAACAGGATGGAGTCCTATTACCACAACGAAGAGGATGTATATTTAATTGATGGTGACCTGGTGGTCGTGGCCGAGTTTGGTGAGTTGCCTGGTGAAATGGATATTGCGGGTAACCCGCTCCACAAAATGATTGTCATTACCTTTTTGGGTCGGATGTCAGAGACCATTGAACTGCGGGATTTGAAGTCATACTATTCCTGGTTGCGCCATTCGCGGCGTATGACACTGATGAAAAGCACTCGCAAGCGGAAATAGACGTTGATTTGGCGGAAGTCATATCGTCAAGTATTTTATCTAGCAGAAGTATGCAGGAATCAACTGCATACTTTTTTTATTGTATAGCATCTATAATAAAAAGCCCCTAATTCAGTATGTTTTCTTGGAAATTCTTCGACAGACGTTTTTCTTATGTTAAAATAAGAACATCAGAGGGGAGAGGACTGTCAGTATGAACTTTCATCAGCTACATATTTTTTATACGGTAGCGGAGCGGGGGAGCTTCTCAGCAGCGGCGCAAGCGCTGCATATGACGCAACCTGCCGTGACGATGCAAATTCAGTCTTTGGAAGATTATTTTGGTACGAAGCTGCTGCATCGGTCCACCAAAAAAATCGAGCTGTCGGAGGCAGGAGGGACACTGCTACCTTTTGCGAAAAAAAGCATGCAGCTTATCCGCGAAGCTGATGAGGCGATGTCTGCTTTTACTCACATGCTGGAGGGAAGATTACATATTGGGGCAAGTCTTACGATTGGCGAGTATATTGTGCCGAGAATGCTGGGGCCGTTTGGTCAGGAGTACCCTCATATACGCATGGCGATGAATGTAATGAATACGACTCAAATTATGGATGATATTTTAAAGCATCAGTTGAATTTGGGGCTAATTGAGGCGCCGATTCAGCACCCGGATATCGTGGTGGAGCCTGTGATGCAGGATGAACTGAAGCTGATTGTTCCTTCGGGACATGCACTGGCGAAGGCCAAAAAGGTAGTTCTGGAGGATGTGTTTAAGCATCCTTTTGTAGCAAGAGAAAAGGGATCAGGTACAAGGCAAGTGATAGAGGACGAGCTGAAAAGCCGCGGTGTTGATGCGTCCCGGCTTACCATCGTTATGGAGATGGGCAGCACTGGAGCGGTCAAATCGGCAGTCGAGGCTGGATTAGGCATTACGATGCTATCGCCTTCTTCGGTGAAGCATGAGGTTGCACTCGGATTGCTTAAAATTGTAAATATTTCCGATATCACCTTCAAACGCGAGTTTTATGCCATCCATCTGAAATCAGCACTGCTGCCGATTCCGGTGGTAACTTTTCTGTCATTCTTGCGTCGTCATGATCAGGGAGCGGATGTGTCCGGGGATACGGTGAACGAGCTTGCAGAGATAAAAGAGGGGGAGAATGCGTAATGGAGGAGCATACGAATTTGGGACGATACGATTTGCACACTCACACTCAGGCATCTGATGGAATGCAGCCACCAGCGGACAATGTGCGTTGGGCCAAGGAAAAAGGACTGGCAGGGGTTGCAATTACGGATCATGATACGGTAGCTGGGCTGGAGGAAGCTCTTGAGGAAGGACAGCGATTGGGCATTGCAGTGGTGCCAGGTGTGGAAATTAGCACACGGGCAGGCGGTAAGGATATTCATATACTCGGTTATTTTATGGATTACCGTAATGAAGTTTTTTTGGAACGGTTGGAAAAGCTACGTCAGGCGAGGGATGCCCGCAATGATCTGATTTTGAGTCGGCTGCGTAGCCTGGGTGTGGAAATCACACTTGATGAGGTGGTAGCTACGATGGGCAGACCGCTGGCGCCGGATGAAAGCATTGGACGTCCACATATGGCGGATACGCTGGTACAAAAAGGCTATGCGAAGGATATGAGGGATGCGTTTGACCGTTATTTGGCAGAGGGAGCGCCCGGTTATGTGTCTGTGCCCCGAGTGGAGCCTGCGGAGGCCATAAGCTGGATTCGGGAAGCAGGAGGAGTACCTGTGGTGGCTCACCCTGGATTGTATGGCAATGATGAACTGGTTCGCTCTATTGTAGAGGAGGCCAAGCCTGCGGGCCTGGAGGTGCGACATTCAGACCATAATGATGCGGCTGAGAGTCGATACGCCGCAATGGCGGCACACTACGGGCTGATCCCGACTGGTGGCTCGGATTTTCATGGTGCGCGCCAAGGCGTCATTTTTCACGGTGATCTGGGCAGCCGCAGTGTGGAGAGTCAGGTTGTGGAGGAATTGAGAAAGGCTGCTGCTGGACAAAAGTAAGTACACATATTGGCTAACACAAATAGCCCCTTGTTTTGTGCCTGCACACATGAAGTGTGGTTTGCACAAGATAAGGGGCTTTCGGTCGATTCAAGAGCCTTGTCCGCTATGCTTGTGTTTCGCGGTGGGCGTTCTTGAATGAATGCTTGTTTATAAGATTATGCTGGTGAGGCTTAGCCATTTTTGATGCGGTTCGGCAGCTTTTTGACCAGATCCTCATCGGGTGTGATAAAGAGCGTACGCTGATGATCATAGATGACAAAGCCGGGCTTGGCTCCGCTAGGCTTGCGCACATACCGGATCAAGGTGGCGTCTACGGGTACGCTGCTGGACTGTTTGGCCTGGCTGAAATAGGCAGCGAGCTGAGCAGCTTCCTCCAGCGTTGCATCTCCGAATTGCTCGGCGCGAATAACGACGTGTGACCCCGGAATATCCTTTGTATGCAGCCACGTGTCATTAGGCCCGGCCAGTCGGTTCGTCACATATTCGTTCTGCAAGTTGTTTTTGCCGACCAGCAGCTCGATGCCTTCGGATGACGTATATACGTGTAAGGTTGGTCGATCAGTTTTCTTCTTTTTCTTCCCTTTTTTGACCCGGTCTCGGAGATAGCCTTGCTGAACCAGTTCTTCACGTATTTCCTCGATATCGTTCATGGAGGCATGAGCCAGTTGCTGTAGGAGATTGTCCATATACCGAATTTCTTCGTGTGTTTTCTCCAGTTGTTCATCAATGACAGCCAGGCTGTTTTTATATTTATTGTACTTTTTGAAGTAACGTTGAGCATTATCCGATGGGCCCAGCAACGGGTCCATCGGGATGGTCATCGGACGCTGTTCTTCATCATAAAAGTTGGTGAGCGTCACTTCCTTGTCGCCCTTCTTCACTTCATGCAGCGAAGCGAACAGCAGCTCTCCATAAATGCGAAATTGATCTGCATCCTCTGCCTCAGCTAAATCCTGATGTAGATGGTCGAGTTTTTTTACGTTTTTGCTCCGTTCGTTTTGCAGGAAACGCAGCAGGTCGCTTACCTTTTGCTTGACCGTATCCCGTTCTGCTTTTTCACCGAAAAAGTCCTCCATACACTCACTGATCGTAGTGTATTCCTTGTGCTCTCCTTCAATCAACGTGAGCGGAATGGCTGAAAATATCACTTTTTCCTGTGCGTTCAGACCAGATACCGGCTGAAAACGATGATTCCGCACGTCATCCATGATGTGGCTGAATGTGTTCCAGAGCGGACGATACTCGCCAGCAGGTGATTCATTGGAAACTCGGGTCAGCATCTCCTCGGCAACGAGGGGACTCAGTCCAGTAAAGGTGTTCACGATCCAGCGTTTGGGAGCTTCTTCGCCTTCGATAGCTGTCTGATATGAGGATGCAAAAGCTATTTCTTCCGTTTCCAGTGGATTCAGCTTATTTTGTTCAGGAGGCTCCGTGTATTGAAAGCCGGGCATGATGACCCGATAGCTGCTGATGGACGGTGTGACATGATGGATACCATCCAGCATAACGCCTGTTTCTGGGTCAAGCAAAATAATATTGCTGTGTCTGCCCATCAGCTCAATGATAATCCGCTTGAGTGAAATATCCCCCAGCTCATCACGCTGACGCACATCCATGTGAATAATACGTTCCATGCCCACCTGGGTAATTTTCTCGATAATACCACCTTCGTAGTGCTTGCGAAGCAGCATACAGAACATAGGGGCCTCCGTCGGGTTGAGAAAGCTTTGCTCTGTAAAATGTACACGCGGGAATGTCGGGTTGGCCGACAGCAACAGCTTAACGCTTCCGCCTTGAGCCCGCAGATTTAGTAAGATATCGTGATCGTTCGGCTGATGTATTTTATTGATGCGCCCGCCTCGAATGCTTTGCAGCTCGTGTACGATAGCGCGGGTTACGATTCCGTCCAATGCCATAATGTCTGTTCTCCTTTGAAGCAAATATTTTTGCCTTCCTTCTATGATACATAACTTTGGGACAAAACTTAAGCGGCATTGTGATATTTCAGGTCCTGTCCGAATAGATTGAATCTAGAAAGTCTGTCCAGCTTATCAGCATTCGTGGCACAAAAACGCAATAACGGGCAGCCATCCTACGCACTACCGACGGAAACGGACTATCTGACCGGGAGGGAATTGGGGAGAATGGAACAAGCACACTGGCACCAATTAAGCAATGAACAGCTTTCAACAAGCCTGGAAGTCGACCCGAAGCAGGGTCTTTCGGAGGAACAGCTTGCGGAAAGAAGAGAAAGGTCGGGATGGAATGAGCTGAGCGAGGGGAAGCGTGTCTCGCCGATCCTGCTGCTGCTGAATCAGTTCAAGGATTTTATGATGCTCGTACTGATGGGAGCCACACTGATATCCGGCCTGCTCGGCGAATATCTCGATGCGATCACCATTATTGCTATTGTTGTGCTGAATGGAATTCTTGGTTTTGTGCAGGAGTTTAGAGCGGAACGTTCGCTTCGGGCTTTGAAGCAGTTGTCTGCTCCAACCGCTAAAGTGCTGCGGGGAGGCAAACGGATTCAGGTTCAGGCCAGAGAGCTGGTACCGGGT
Source organism: Paenibacillus sp. LT-B23 (assembly GCF_059417685.1). Classification (NCBI taxonomy): domain Bacteria; kingdom Bacillati; phylum Bacillota; class Bacilli; order Caryophanales; family Paenibacillaceae; genus Paenibacillus; species Paenibacillus sp. LT-B23. Next base: position 159,444 of record NZ_JBSQBM010000005.1, read on the forward strand.
GATATCGTGCTATTGGAAAGCGGCGACCGTATTCCCGCAGATATAAGATGGCTGAGCACAAACGGATGCGACGTGGAGGAATCCGCCCTGACTGGCGAATCGGTCCCAGTGAGCAAGCATAGCCGCCCTATTCATGCCGCCGAGGTACCGCTGGGAGATCAAAAGAACATCGGCTTTATGGGCACCATGATGACCAGAGGTACAGCTCAGGGAGTTGTTATTCGTACAGGTATGAACACGGAAATGGGCAAAATCGCAGACTTGATCCAAAATACGGAGTCTCAGGAAACCCCGTTACAGCACCGACTGGAGCAACTGGGCAAAATTCTGATCATCGTTGCGTTAGGGTTAACCGTGCTCGTCGTCGTAGCAGGCATCCTGCATGGACAGCCAGCGATGAGTATGTTTCTGGCTGGGGTGAGCTTGGCTGTAGCGGCTATACCGGAAGGCTTGCCTGCCATTGTGACGATTGCGCTCGCCTTGGGTGTGCAGCGTATGATCAAACGCAAGGCGATTGTGCGTAAGCTGCCTTCCGTTGAAACGCTCGGATGTGCGTCTGTCATATGCTCCGACAAAACTGGTACGCTGACCCAGAACAAAATGACGGTTACCAAGCTATGGGTGGACGGTCGCTTCTGGGGAGTGACGGGAGAGGGCTATGACCCGCACGGACATATTATGGACAGGGATACTCCTGCGGATCTCAAAAACGGACAATCACTTCGCAGACTGCTGCAAGCCAGCGTGCTGTGCAACAACGCAGAAATTGTTCAAGCCGACATGGATGAGCTGCGTTCGAAAAAGAAAGCCAAGGAGGCGACGCCGACCGCTGTTTGGGAGCTGAAAGGCGACCCGACGGAGGGGGCGCTTGTCACTTTAGCCGCCAAGGGCGGGGTTACGCGTCAAGGGCTGTATGAGCTGTATACACGAGAACGCGAATTTCCTTTTGACTCGGAGCGGAAACGGATGTCTGTACTTGTACGGCATCAGGGAGGGCATATCGTCTTTGCCAAAGGCGCGCCGGATGTGTTGTTAGGTCAATGCTCCTACATTTTATGGGAAGGAAATGTCGTTCCACTGACGGGTACGCTGCGCCAAAAGGTGCTGGCAGCCAACGAAGGAATGGCCTCGGAGGCGCTGCGTGTACTCAGTGTCGCTTACCGGGATATCCGCTCGCATGAGCGCGTCGTCTCGGTGGAAGAGGCTGAGACCCAGCTCATCTTCATCGGCCTTACGGGCATGATTGATCCGCCGCGCCGCGAGGCAAGGGAAGCCATTGGCAAGTGCCGTCGTGCTGGCATCCGTACCGTGATGATTACGGGCGATCACGGTACCACAGCCGAGGCTATTGCGCAGCAGCTAGGCATTTTTCAGCGCGGCTCGCATGTGCTGACCGGACAGCAGTTGTCTGTGATGGATGATGCGGCGCTGGATAAAGCAGTAGATATGGTCTCCGTCTATGCGCGGGTGTCCCCGGAGCATAAGCTGCGGATTGTCAAATCGCTGCAAAGACGCGGGCATGTCGTAGCCATGACTGGAGACGGCGTGAATGACGCGCCAGCGATCAAGGCATCGGACATTGGTATCGCGATGGGCATTACGGGAACGGATGTGACCAAGGAAGCGGCTGCGCTCGTGCTCAGCGATGATAATTTCTCGACGATTGTAGCGGCGATTGAAGAAGGACGGAACATTTATGAAAATATTCGTAAATTTATCCGTTATCTGCTTGCCTCCAATGTCGGTGAAATTTTAACGATGTTTTTCGCGATGATGGCCGGTCTGCCATTGCCGCTACTTCCGATTCAGATTTTATGGGTGAACCTGGTGACCGACGGACTTCCGGCGATGGCTCTGGGTGTGGATCAGCCGGAAAAGGATCTCATGGAGCACAAGCCACGCGGTGCAAAGGAAAATATTTTTGCCCGTCGTCTCGGCTGGAAAATCATTAGTCGCGGCCTGTTGATCGGCTTATGTACGCTTGCTGCGTTCTGGCTGACGTTGCGTATCGCTCCTGATAACGCAGCACAACTGGTCAAGGCACAGTCGGTTGCCTTCGCCACATTGGTGCTGGCACAGCTCATTCATGTGTTTGATTGCCGCAGTTCCCGTTCTATTTTCCACCGCAATCCATTTCAAAATAGTTATCTCGTACTTGCCGTGCTGTCCTCAGTAATATTGATGCTGGTGGTGATGTATGTACCTGTGCTGCAACCTATTTTCAAAACGGTGCCGCTTGGCTTCCGCGAATGGGCGCTTTCCATTGTCGCTGCCGGCATTCCGACCTTCCTGATGGGGGCGGGAAGCGTATGGGGCGGCAGACGCAATCATCGTCATGGGGGACATACCCGCTTCGCTTCGGGACGCACGAAGTTTTCGGCGTAAGCTCCCGGCTCAATCCGGGAACAGACCTATATGTATCACTTTTCCCTTTTTGCCCTGTATGCTATCATGGAACCAAAAGCTTCATAAAGGAGCATGAGATTAGCAGCAACGGCGGGGGGAAGCTATGGAATTCACAAAAATGCACGGATTGGGTAATGATTTTATCGTTTGGTTTGGGCATCAGGAATTGCCGCCTGACGCTTCGGAATTGGCTGTTCGGCTGTGTGACCGACATTTTGGTGTCGGCGCTGATGGTCTGGTATATATACTGCCATCTGAAAAAGCGGATTTCTGCATGCGCATTATCAATTCGGACGGCTCGGAGGCTGAGCAATGTGGAAATGCCATCCGTTGTGCAGCCAAATATGTGTATGACCGCAAGCATATCAGCCGTGAGCAGATCACGATTGAAACGCTGGGTGCAGGTGTGCAGCAGGTCGAATTGACCGTAGTGGACGGACTTGTACGTCAAGTGAAGGTCGATATGGGAGAACCGATTCTGGATGGCTTGAAAATTCCAACCACGCTGGATCTGGCTAGTGTCATCAACCGGTCCATCGAAGCTGGAGGCAGCGGCTTTCGTTTTACAGCTGTATCCATGGGCAATCCGCATTGTGTGATTTATGTTGAGGATGCACCTGGCTTTGATCTGGAAGCCTGGGGGCCTAAGCTGGAATGCCACCAGCTGTTCCCTAAAAAAACAAATGTCGAGTTTGCTACGGTACGAAGCCGGGACCAAATTGACATGAGAGTATGGGAGCGGGGAGCCGGGCCTACGTTGGCATGTGGAACCGGAGCCTGTGCTACGCTTGTGGCCTCTGTATTGAACGGATACAGCGACCGCCGCGCGATTGTCAGCCTGAAGGGCGGCGATCTGGATATCGAATGGAACGAGAATGACAATCATGTATATATGACAGGTCCGGCTGAGGTTGTGTACGATGGACGTTTGTCCTGAAATAAGCGAATACAGCCTGCGATATAGAATGATATAGGTAAGTGTGATGAAGACCTAAGCAGGTCTTCTTTTTTTGCCTTTTTTCGTGTGAAATGAAGGAAATACGGGGAGAGAAGCAACATTCTGTCTTTTTTTGACGTCTGAACCATGTATAATATAGAAAATGAGAAAACGATAAGGAGGCCGTTCATGGTGCGGAAATTTCGTTGGATTTCAGCGTTCGCAGCCCTTATATTTGTAGTCGCCGCGCTTCCGGCTCAGGCCGCGACCGTTCCTGCTACTATGGAAAAAACGACTGATAAGCAGGTCGGCTCGTTAACCCCTACTGTCGTGAACCGTTTGGAAAAGGCAGTACAAGAACTCATCGGTACGAAGACGGAATTTCAATTTGACGATGTGACGGATATGGGTAAAACCTGGATTGTCGAGGGCGGGCTGGAGGATGGAACAGCTACGTTTCAGACGGAATATAATAAGGAAAAAAACAGAGTGGATTCTACAACCGTTCGATATAAAATAAGTAGCTTGGCAAAGGCGATGGATGCGCCACTCAAAACTAAAGTGCTGAACAGCGCCAAAGCGTTTGACAGCAAGCGTCCTATGCAATTTGAGGCATTCTGGCGGGTCAAATCCCCTTACCAGTCTAACAAGCCTTCGAATTATTGGGTATTCTGGGGTGCAGGGGAAAAGGTTTCCTCGCTGTACGTTGATGTGGATCGCGGCAACAGCATCACCATTAATGCCGACTACCCGCTGAAGCAGGTGGACCCTGTGTTGCTAAACCGTGCAGCGAACAGCTTCAAGCGCGTTAGCGGACAGCGTATCACGGTGCAGCATGCTTTGCGTTACAAGGACGAGGCAAAGGGGCTTTCTTATTGGTCGTTTGAGGATGCAAACGAGGCGAGTGAGGTCAAAATTGGTGCAGTGACCGGCAAAGTGCTGGCTGTGTCCACCTCAGGGGTGGATTGGAACGATGACGCGGATTTAAAAAAATCGTTTGCCAGCCCGAGATATACGGCCTCTGAAGCTTTGAAGCTGGCCAAGCCCAAGGTTCAACTGTTATTTAACATCAATTTATCCGATTATAATGTGGGAATCCAAGGAAATGCATATACATTTTCCAAAAAGCAAAAGGGAGCACCCTCTATTGTGGGTAAAGTGAATAAAAAAGGAACTTTTTACGCTTTTTCTCTTCATTCTTCGGATGGGAAATTGAAATAAATGTAGTAGAAAATAGAAATGGTGAGTAAGTTGCTTCGCTCCTGATCGTATAATAATGGGGAGTGGGGCGGCTTTTTTTGTTTTTGGCTTATGTTTGCAGTCTCTTTATGTTACATTAGTATGAAAATAAAGAGCGGGGTGGAGAAGAGGACATGAAACCGGATTTGCGTACTGTGCTGGATCGTGAAATTATTGTCGGAGACGGCGCAATGGGAACCTTTTTATATCAGCTTGGATTTCCGGTAAATACATCTTACGAAGAGCTGAATATCACATCGCCTGACGTCATATCAGACGTGCATCGTCAATATGTACAAGCGGGAGCACGGTTGCTGGAGACCAATACGTTTTCTGCAAACGATTATAAGCTGGCCCGCTTCGGGCTGGAATCCAAGGTGGAAGAAATTAACCGTGCCGGGGTGAGAATTGCCAGAGCAGCGGCTGGCCCGGAGCATTATGTGGTGGGTGCGGTAGGCTCCATATGCGGTGGTAAAAGGCTTAACATATCCAAGGTAGAACTGGCACGTAACTATGATCAGCAGATTGATGCACTTCTCTCCGAAGGGGTAGATGGCATTTTGTGCGAAACTTTCTATTCGCTGGATGAAGTGCGCATTGCGCTTCGTGGTGTACGTAAATATAGTAATATTCCGGTGATTTGTCAGTTCGCGGTCGATCAGGTTGGTCGTACACAGGACGGTTTTTCGGTGGCAGATGCTTTTACGGTGTTGCGTAATGAGGGGGCGGATATCCTCGGATTTAACTGCCATTCCGGTCCGCAGGGGATTATGAGCGTGATGGAGCAACTGGATGGTCCACTATCAGTACCGCTGTCGGTATATCCTAATGCGGGTCTGGCGGATTATGTGGATGGTCACTATGTGTATGGTGCATCCCCTGAATATTTTGGGGAATGTGCGGCTTCCTTCGTAGAGCTGGGTACGAGAATCATCGGTGGCTGCTGTGGAACCACACCAGAGCATATCGCAGCGATTTCTAAAGCTTTGAACGGTTTGCAGCCTCCTCCGCTGGCTCCAAGAGACTTACTCTCGGATGCGCCAGTCATTGTGGCTGAGCCGGAACAGATTGCACGTGAAGGGGAAAGAGGCAACGGTAGAAACACCAGTGAACCTAACATTGTGGAATTGGTCAAAGAGCGGCATACGGTCATTGTAGAGCTCGATCCTCCACGCGATCTGGACATTACGCGGTTCATGCAAGGGGCACAGGCGTTGAAAGCGTCAGGGGCCGATGCGCTTACGCTGGCAGACAATTCACTTGCAGTTACTCGCATGAGTAACATGGCGCTTGGACATCTGGTGAGCCTTGAAACGGGCTTGCGCCCGTTAATTCATATTGCCTGCCGTGACCGTAACCTGATTGGTACCCAGTCCCATATGATGGGCTTTGATGCGCTAGGCATTGATCATGTATTGGCCGTTACGGGAGATCCGGCGCGGTTTGGTGATTTGCCGGGTGCCAGCTCGGTGTATGATATGACTTCTTTTGAAATTATACGTATGATCAAGCAGTTGAATGACGGTATCGCTTTTTCTGGAAAGCCACTCAAGCAAAAAGCTAATTTTGTGGTGGGTGCCGCCTTTAATCCCAATGTCAAGCATTTGGGTAAAGCTGTGCAGCGGCTGGAGAAGAAAATTGCTTCCGGTGCGGATTACATTATGACCCAGCCTGTTTACGACCGCGAACTGATTATAGCCATGGCGGAACAGACTCGTCATTTGGAGGTGCCGATTTTTATCGGTATTATGCCGCTGGCCAGCGGGCGCAATGCGGAGTACTTGCACAACGAGGTACCCGGCATTCAGTTGTCCGACGAGGTTCGTGCGCGTATGTCTGGTCTGGAGGGTGCAGAAGGCCGCGCAATGGGCGTAACCATTGCCAAGGAGCTGCTTGATACGGCGATGGAGCATTTTAACGGTATCTATTTAATGACTCCATTTATGTTCTATGAAATGACGGCGGAGCTGACTTCTTATGTATGGCAAAAATCCGGCCGCGTGCAGGCCCCCTTGTTTCGACTATAATAATCAATTACAATAGTATAATGGATGTGATGCCGATGTCATTGAGTATGACCGGATACGGTCAAGCCATCCTTCATTATGAAGGCTATAAAGTGCGCTTGGAGCTGAAATCGGTGAATCACCGCTATTGCGAAGTGATGATGAGGATTCCACGCGAATGGACTCGTTATGAAGATGGCTTGAGAAGAACGGTTCAACAGCAGATCAAGCGCGGCCGTGTCGACGTCTTCATTCACAGGGAACGTGATGAAGAACAGATACCCGTCGCCCGGTTGAATGACACTGTAGTGCAGGCTTACTTGCATGCAGCGGAGCAGCTGGCGGATCGATACGGTGTGAAGGGAACGTTGGGTATAAGCGACATTCTTGCGTTGCCTGACGTTCTGGGTGAGCCCGGTGAGGCTTGCGATGGAGAGGAAGAGGGCTGGGAAGAGCAGCTTCAGCAAGCTTTGAATGAAGCATTGCAAGGACTGCTGGACATGAGAAGGAGAGAAGGCGGGCATTTGGCGAAGGATGTGGAATCCCGCATTTCGCGTCTGGAATCCCTGCATCATGAAATGACGGTGCTGGCTCCTCATGTTGTGAGCGACTACCGTAATAGGCTAAAACACAGGCTTACTGAGCTTCAGGACGGTTCATTTACGCTTGATGAGCATAAATTCGGAATGGAGATTGCTTTATTCGCGGATCGCAGCAGTATTGATGAGGAGCTTACCCGGCTTCAAAGTCACTTTGGGCAATGCAGGGGATTGCTGCTGTCGGACGAGCCAGCCGGCCGCAAATTAGATTTTTTAATCCAGGAAATGAACAGGGAAGTCAACACGATCGGCTCAAAGGCCAACCATCTTGCGCTAGTTAATTTAGTCGTCGAGATGAAGGCGGAGCTGGAAAAAATTCGTGAGCAGGCTGCAAACATCGAGTAGCTACCTGGTAGCGGCACGGCTGCAATAGTCACATGTATAGGGGGAAAGACCTGAATATGGCAATCAAATTGATAAATATTGGCTTCGGCAATATCGTGTCGGCCAACCGAATTATCTCCATCGTCAGTCCGGAGTCTGCTCCGATCAAGCGGATTATACAAGAAGCTAGGGACCGTCATATGTTGATTGACGCTACCTATGGCCGCCGGACACGGGCTGTTATTATAACGGACAGTGATCATGTGATCTTGTCTGCGGTGCAGCCGGAAACGGTCGCTCATCGACTATCCACTAAAGATGATGACAATGACGAATAAAAATGGAGTGTACTATGGCTAAGGGATTATTATTTGTATTATCCGGACCTTCGGGTGTCGGCAAAGGAACGGTAGGCAACGCACTGCGTGAAAAACTGCCGGAATTGACATACTCCGTTTCCGCGACAACCCGCTCGCCCCGCATGGGTGAACAGGATGGAGTTAACTACTTTTTTAAGTCGCGTGAACAGTTTTTGGGCATGATTGAACGGGATGAGCTGCTGGAGCATGCAGAGTACGTCGGTAACTATTACGGCACTCCGCGTGATTTTGTAGATCAGACGCTTGCGCAGGGAAAAGATATTTTTCTGGAGATTGAGGTTCAGGGAGCGCTCAAAGTGAAGGAGAAATTTCCTGATGGCATTTTTATTTTCCTGCTTCCGCCTTCGCTGGATGAATTGAAGGACCGGATTCGGGGACGGGGTACAGAAACTCAGGCAACCATTGATCACCGCATGTCGGTAGCTGTGGATGAAATGAATCTGTTGCGTCACTATGATTATGCGGTTGTCAATGATGAGATTGATTTCGCTTGTAAACGAATAGAATCCATTATTATCGCCGAACATTGTAAGGTCCATCCATAAACGAGGACTTTACATATGCCAAGCGTATTTAAAGAGAAAATTACTATACAAGCTGAACTCGGAAATGTACACTGGAGTTCAGCTTGTATAGTCCCAAAACTACATGAAGAGGTGTCTATTCGTGCTGTATCCTTCCATTGATGAAATGATGAAAAAGGCAGATAGTAAGTATTCGTTGGTTGTAGCGGCTTCACGCCGTGCCAGACAGTTGCGCGAGGGTGAAAAGACGACTCTCAAGAATCCTAAATCCCACAAGCAAGTTGGAGTGGCGTTGGAAGAGATTTACGCGGATCATCTGCGTCTTGAAAGCGGCGAAGACGAATAAGAATTATAGACAATTATTATAACCGGGCGCAATGCCAATTCCTTTGACAACCGCAAGGTTGTTATTTTTTTCGGTCAGGGGGAGTTAACGATGTTGAAGGGGAAAGTTATTATTCTTGGTATTACCGGCGGAATTGCAGCTTATAAAGGGGCTGCGCTGTGTAGTAAGCTAACGCAAAAGGGAGCCGAGGTTCATGTTATTATGACGGCATCCGCGAAGGAGTTTATTACCGAGCTTACGCTTCAGTCGCTCTCTCGTAATCCGGTATACAGTGACACGTTTGATGAAAGAGAACCGTCCGTCGTATCCCATATTCATTTGGCGGACAAAGCGGATCTGGTGTTGGTTGCTCCTGCAACCGCGAATATCATCGGTAAAATGGCGCATGGGCTTGCCGATGATATGCTGTCCACAACGCTACTGGCTACGACAGCACCTATTATGGTAGCACCTGCTATGAACGTGCATATGTACACTCATCCCGCAGTAATGCAAAACATGGAGACGCTCGTATCCCGCGGTGTCATGATGATTGAACCGGGTGAAGGATTGCTGGCTTGTGGTTATGTTGGCAAAGGGCGACTGGAAGAGCCTGAAACCATCGTACAAACGGTAGAACGATATTTTGAACAGCAAGAGCAGGAAAGTAAGGGCGTCACCAACAAACCGGAGCCACGTTGGTTTGGCGGAGAAGCTGTGGATTCGGGTGGACAATCGCAACGCTCGCTGCTGAATGGCGATGAACGGCTGCTGTCAGGCAAAAAAGTGATTGTAACTGCTGGGGGCACGATCGAGAGGATTGATCCGGTACGTTATATAACGAATGATTCTTCCGGTAAAATGGGCTTTGCCATCGCAAAAGTAGCTCAGGAGTTGGGTGCCGATGTGCATTTGATTGCTGCAAATACAAGCGCGGAGCCTCCTGTGGGCATTTCGATTGAAAGAGTTCAGTCCGCTGACGACATGTATAGCGCTGTGCTCAGACAGTGGGAAGATAGCGATTTGGTCGTGATGGCTGCTGCGGTTGCAGACTATCGACCGCGTGTGGCGGCACAGACCAAGATCAAAAAGAAGGATAGTACATTTACGCTGGAGTTAGTGAAGAATGTCGATATTCTGGAATCACTCGGACGGAGCAAGAAGCGTCAATTTTTAATCGGCTTTGCTGCGGAAACCGGGAACCTGGAGACGTATGCCATGGATAAGCTGGAGCGGAAAAATTGTGACCTTCTCGCAGCTAACGATGTAACTGCTGATGGAGCAGGCTTTGGCGTCGATACGAATGCTGTACAAATTTATGACCGCGGCGGGATGGTAGAACGTATTCCTGTGCAGTCGAAGGAAGAAGTAGCGCGTAAGCTGCTTACGATAGCGGCTGAACGTATGGGCGGGGTGCTGCATTAATGGAAATGGGCAATTTAGTTGCCAAAGTCATTGTCGATGTGCCCGCCAAGGATACGGATCGTACTTTCGATTATCTGATCCCGGAGTCGATGCGGCCATGGATTGAGCCGGGTAGCCGGGTTGCAGTGCCGTTCGGCAAACGGACGGTGCAGGCTTTTGTCATCTCGGTAGTACCTGCTGAGGAGCCGCCGAAATATCGGATGAGGGCAATACAGGAGCTGCTGGATTTGGTGCCGCCCTTGTCTCCGGATCTGGTAGAACTGGGGAAATGGATGAGCGAACGCTATGCCTGCAATCAGATTATGGCGCTTCAAGTGATGATTCCTACAGCGTTAAAAGGTAAGGCCGAACGTTATATTTCTATCGCTGAGCAGCATGAGTTCACAGATCATTCACCTGCTGCTGACGTTTTGAATTACGGTTCAGAAGCGGATACACATCGAACTATGCGGCCGGATATGAGGGGAGAACCCGAATGGGCTCTCCTTACCGATGATGGCATGAGCGATCCGGCTGAACGCCAGATTGTCAGCTTTATTCAGGAGAAGGAGCAAGTCCCGCTTCAGCAGCTAAGCCGCCGTTTCCCCGAAGAAGCGGAGGTTATTAAATCGCTGTTGCGCAGGGGGGTGCTTCAGGAGAGTCAGGTTATTAAAGACAAGCTTGGCAAGAAGACCATGAAAGCCGTGGACTTGGCTATGAGCATAGAAGAGGCATCAGCGGTGCTGGAACAGTTTTCGGCCAAAGCGCAGCGTCAGCGGGAGGTACTTGCTTTTTTGCTGGAACGTAGCGAGTTTCTGCCTCTGCCGCTGAAGGAAGTCATGACCTCGCTTAGTGTATCAGCCGCAACGGTCAAGGCGCTGGAGGATAAGGGCTATGTGGTGCTTGAGGACGTAGAGGTGTTCCGCGATCCTTATCGGGGTAGAAACTTCAAACCTACGCAGCCATTGCCGCTCACCGAAGAGCAGCAATATGTGTATGAACGGATCATTCGGCAGTTGGATACGCGTGAGCAAGGAGCTTATTTGCTCCATGGAGTTACGGGCAGTGGTAAGACGGAAATTTATTTACAGACGATTCAGCGCTGTATCGAGCAGAATCGTCAGGCGATTGTACTGGTTCCGGAAATATCGTTAACACCACAAATGGTAGAGCGCTTTAAAGGTCGCTTTGGCGATCAGGTGGCGGTGATGCACAGCAGACTGTCCGGGGGCGAGCGTTACGACGAGTGGCGCAAAATACGCGAGGGTCGTGTGAAGGTGGCGATTGGCGCTCGCTCGGCTGTATTTGCGCCTTTTCGTGAACTGGGTCTTATTATTATGGATGAGGAACATGAAACCTCCTATAAGCAGGAAGAGACACCCAAATACCACGCGCGTGACGTGGCCGTACGCAGAGCCCATCAGCATGGAGCTGTGGTTATTCTCGGCTCGGCTACGCCGTCGCTGGAAAGCTATTATGCAGCCCGCTCGCAAAGCAATGACGAGTTTGCGCCGCTGCTGCTTGAGATGCCGACTCGCGCACTAGGGAACTCATTACCCGAGGTGCATATCATGGATATGCGCGAGGAACTGCGCGCTGGCAACCGTTCCATGTTCAGCCGCGCATTGCATAACGGAATCGCAGAGCGGCTGGAGCGCAAGGAACAGACAGTATTGCTGCTGAATCGGCGCGGACATTCCACGTTCGTCATGTGCCGTAGCTGCGGCTATGTGGCGGGTTGCCCGCATTGCGATATTTCGCTCACATATCATCAGCGTTCGAATAATTTACGTTGCCATTACTGCGGCTATTCCGAGCCCGTGCCTCAGGTCTGCCCGGAATGCGGTAGTGAGCATATTCGCTACTTCGGCACAGGTACCCAGCGAGTGGAAGAGGAACTGGCAAAGCTGTTTCCCGGTATACGTGTCGTGCGGATGGACGTCGATACAACGACAGAGAAAAATGCCCATGAAAAGCTGCTCAAGCAATTTCGTGATAAAAAAGCGGATGTACTGCTCGGCACCCAAATGGTTGCCAAAGGACTGGATTTTCCCGATGTGACGCTGGTAGGTGTCATTACTGCGGATTCGGCGCTTAATTTACCGGATTTTCGGGCTGCGGAAAAGACATTTCAGTTGTTAACACAAGTAGCTGGACGCGCCGGAAGGCATCAATTGCCTGGGGAAGTGTTTGTGCAAACCTATACGCCGGAGCATTATTCGGTTATTCACGCGAGTCGGCACGACTACGGATCTTTTGTCAGGGAAGAGTTAAAACACCGCCGTAATCTGCATTATCCACCGTATTGCCGTCTCATTTTGGTGACTTTTTCTCATGAACAGCTCCCGGTACTGGTTCGATTGGCTGAGAACTATTCAGCCACTCTACAGGGGAGGGCAAGACAAAGGGGCTGGTTGGGCAATATGGATCGGCTTACATCCGATGTGCTTGACATTCTGGGGCCTGTAGCTTCACCGATTTCGAGAATCAAGAATAGATACCGATTTCAATGTATGATAAAATGGCGTGGAAATATAGATGCGATTGGTCTGGCTCAGCAGGTGGCTGATGAAATGGCGGAATCTGCACAGGCCCAAAAGCTGCTGATCAGTCTGGATGTCGATCCGCAAATGCTTATGTAGCGTATCGCAAAAGTTTTCGGCACAGTTAATGCGGACAAGCCGTCCGTACATAGGATAATGTAGCAGTCGCGCTTGTTGTGAATACGACGAAGCTTAAATGAAGGATAAAGAGGAAGGTGTTCTATAGTCATGTCAATTAGAATTATAGTGTTGGAACCGGATGATGTGTTGCACAAAGTAGCAAAGGAAGTTACTAAAATCACACCTAACGTGCAAAAGCTGCTCGACGATATGGCAGATACCATGTATGAAGCGGAGGGAGTGGGTCTTGCTGCTCCGCAGGTAGGTATTTTGAAGCGACTAATCGTTGTAGATGCTGGAGATGAGCACGGTTTAATTAAAATGATTAATCCTGAAATTGTGTCCGAAGAAGGCGAGCAATTTGGTGCGGAGGGCTGTTTGAGCATTCCTGGCTTAAATGGTGATGTGCGTCGTGCCGAGAAGGTAACTGTCAAAGGGCTGGACCGCGATGGTAAGGCCATTACAGTGACAGCGACCGGATTGCTTTCTCGTGCTTTTCAACATGAAATTGACCATTTGAACGGAGTTTTGTTCACGGATATTGCGGAAAAAGTATATGAGGTTGCTCCGGAACAGCCAGGACCGAACCGTCAGACAGGAGAGTGAGGTTCGATGAGTCAAGACATTCGTATCGTCTTTATGGGCACGCCGGATTTTGCTGTGCCTTCGTTGAACATGCTGCTGGACAATGGCTACAACGTAGTCGGTGTCATTACGCAGCCGGATAAGCCGCAGGGACGAAAAAAAATATTGACGCCTACGCCAGTCAAGGAAGCAGCAGAGAAGCGCGGGTTGCCCGTGCTTCAACCGACCCGCCTGCGCCAGCCGGAAGCAGTGGCTCAGGTAGCGGAGCTGCATCCTGATCTGATCGTGACAGCGGCCTATGGGCAGATTTTGCCTAAATCCGTATTGGACTTGCCCCGTTTCGGCTGCCTGAATGTGCATGGTTCGCTGCTTCCCCGTTATCGGGGAGGGGCGCCAATTCAGCGTGCCATTATTAATGGCGAAACCGTTACGGGCGTGACACTGATGTACATGGCGGAAGGACTGGATACCGGCGATATGATATCGCGGGTTGAGGTTGCTATTGAACCGGAGGATACATCCGGTACGATTTTTGAGAAGCTGAGCATAGCTGGATCGAAGCTTTTACAGGATGAGCTGCCCAAGCTGCTGGCAGGGAAATCGGGTCGTACACCGCAAAACGATGATGAGGCAACCTATGCCCCGAACCTGAACCGCGACGATGAGCGTATTCCTTGGAATGATAGTGCGCAGCAAATATACAACCGGATTCGCGGGCTGGTCCCGTTTTCCGGTGCGTTTACGCTGTGGGAAGAAAATGTTTTTAAAATATGGGCGGCCGAGCATCCTTCCATCCATAGTGATGCAGATGGTGCAAATGCTCCGGTACCCGGGACAGTTCTGCAATTGACTGCCCGTGGCATTGAAGTACAGACGGGCAATGGTACCATATGGCTGACACAGGTGCAGCCGGCAGGCAAGAAGGTTATGGAAGCCGGGAACTTTGCGCGTGGCGGCCAGATGAAGCCGGGCACGGTGCTCGGGTGAGCGGCGGTCACTCCCGTCAGGGAGGCCAAGGCAGGGAGGATGGTGCTAGAGCAGGCAAAACTCGTAACCAGACGGCTAGGGAAGTTGCACTGGACGTACTGACAGGGGTTGAGCAGGAGGGTGCATACAGTAACCTTGAGCTGAACCGCCGACTTCAACAGGCAGGTTTGTCCGCGAGTGACGCTGGCTTGGCGACGGAACTTGTATACGGTACAGTTGCACGCCGGAATACGCTGGATTATTTTTTGAACAAGTTTGTTCAGAAAGGAACGGCCAAGCTTCAGGCTTGGGTACGTTCGTTGCTGCGAATGAGTGTGTACCAGATCGTATATCTGGATCGTATCCCGGATCATGCAGTCGTTAGTGAAGCAGTTACCATTGCCAAGCGGCGTGGACACCAAGGGATTTCGGGTATGGTCAACGGCGTGCTGCGCAGCATGCTGCGTGAGCCGGACAAGCTTCGCATTCCTGACGGGCTGTCAGCCGAGGAACGGATTGCATTGGAGCATTCCCATCCACAGTGGCTGGTTAAGCGCTGGATCAATCAATACGGTGTGGGTATTGCGGAAGCCATCTGCCGCGCTAATAATGAGCCACCTGCGGTCAGCGTGCGGGTGAACACGACAATGACCAGTCGTGATCAACTCTTGAACGATATGATTGCGAAAGGGGTGGATGCTGTTCCATCGGCGGTTAGCCCTTACGGAATTGTCGTTCGCAGCGGCGGAAATATGGCGCTCACTTCCTGGTATACAGACGGTTTGCTGTCCGTGCAGGACGAAAGCTCCATGCTCGTCGCCGAGGCGGTTGCGCCTGAGCCGGATATGCTGGTACTGGATTGCTGCGCTGCTCCGGGCGGCAAAACAGCTCATATGGCTGAGTTAATGAAGGATCAGGGCCGGATTATCGCCAACGATCTGCATGCTCACAAACATCGGCTAATCCAGGAACAGGCAGATCGGCTAGGGCTGGATGCCGTGGAAACGGTCACCGGGGACGCACTTGAGTTGAAAAGTCGTTATGCTCCGGCATCATTTGACCGCGTCTTACTGGACGCGCCATGCTCCGGTTTTGGAGTGATCCGCCGCAAGCCTGACTTGCGCTGGAGTAAAACTCTCCAGGATGTTCGTGACATCACGCAGCTCCAGCATGAGCTACTGGACAGCGTAGCTGAGCTTTTGAAGCCGGGCGGTATTCTGGTGTACAGTACATGCACAATTGAACCGGATGAAAATGAGGGACAAATCACTCGCTTTTTAAGTGAGCATCCCGAGTATGAGCTGGCAGAAGGACATTCCTTCCCGGACGTAGCTGACGGCATGGACCATGCTCAGCCAGGCTCGGTACAGCTGTTGCCGCAGCATTTTCACAGCGACGGATTTTATATCGCGCGTCTGCGTCGGGTGAAGTAGTTCGTAAGAATCCCGCAGGCTGCCAACCACCAACATTTCCACATTCCGCCGGATATCATCCGGCGGTTTTTGCATTGGGACGAAAAATTTTTACCCTCTCAGGGATTTGTGCTAAAATAGGAAGAATGAAAAACACTGTCTGTGAGAATTAAACAGAACTTAATGAAGAAGGAACGGGTGCAAACATTGATGAAACCTTTTATATATGATTTAACTCTGGAGGAGTTGCAGGACTGGGTCAAGCGCAATGGCGAGCCTGCTTTTCGCGGAGGACAAATTTTTGATTGGCTGTATGTGAAGCGGGTCAATGATTTCAGTGAGATGACGAATTTGTCCAAGTCGCTGAGAGAGAAGCTTGAGGACCAGTTCAGCTTTGTGACGCTTCATGAAATTACAAAGCTGGAATCGAAGGACGGTACGGTAAAATTTCTGTTTGGTCTGCATGATGATCATGCTATCGAGACAGTTATTATGAGACACAATTACGGAAACAGTATTTGTGTAACGACTCAAGTGGGCTGCCGAATCGGCTGTACATTCTGCGCTTCGACGCTTGGGGGACTCAAACGTAACCTGACCGCCGGTGAAATTACCGCGCAGGTCGTTCAGGCACAGAAAATTTTGGATAAGACGAATGAGCGTGTGAGCAGCATCGTGATTATGGGCTCGGGTGAGCCTTTTGAAAATTATGAAGCGACCATGACATTTTTACGTACGATGATTCATGAAAAGGGCCTGAATATTGGTCAGCGTCACATCACGGTATCGACCAGTGGTATCGTGCCGAATATTTACAAATTCGCGGACGAGGATACCCAGATTAATCTGGCAATATCCATTCATGCGCCTAATGATGCGCTTCGTTCGAAGCTGATGCCTGTAAACCGGCGTTATCCTTTTCAGGATGTTATGGAATCGCTTCGTTACTATCTTGCTAAAACAGGCCGGAGAATTTCGTTTGAATATGCCTTGATTGGCGGAGTGAATGATCAGGCGGAACATGCCGAAGAACTGGCGGACGTGCTGAAGGACATGCTGTGCCACGTCAACCTGATTCCGGTTAACCATGTGCCTGAGCGCAAGTATGTGCGCACATCGCGCAGCGATATTTTCAATTTCCAGCGCATTCTTGCCGAGAAAGGCGTCAATGTGACGATCCGGCGTGAACAGGGTCATGATATCGCCGCTGCGTGCGGCCAGTTGCGTGCAAAGCATATGGAGTTGGGGTGAGACCATTTGATCAAAACAGTTCATGTCAGCCACGTCGGACGTGTACGTTCGGTGAATGAGGATTCTGCCTGGATTAGGCACTTGGAGCAGGGATATATTCTGGGAATTGTTGCCGATGGCATGGGCGGGCATTTGGCCGGTGATACGGCCAGCCGCCTCGCGGTAGAAACACTTGCCGCTGATTTGGCGACGCTGGAAAGCGGGTTATCCGCGCACTCTTTGACAGCGGCGCTTAGCGACGCTATTTTGCATGCTAATGAAGTCATCTTCCAAACGGCTGCCCACGATGACAAGTATCATAATATGGGGACAACGGTTGTAGCCGTTTTGCTAAACGATGCCTCCGGGATTATCGGACATATCGGGGACAGCCGTGCCTATGTGATTTCTAATGGAGTGGTACGTCAGATTACGGAAGATCACACACTGGTCAATGAGTTATTCAAAAACGGTCAGATCAGCAAGGAAGAGCGGGAGAACCATCCCCGTCGCAATGTGTTAACACGGGCGCTGGGCACTGATTCCGAGGTGCAAGTGGATATTGACTCCGTTTCTCTGGAAAAAGGCGATGTGCTGTTACTGTGCAGCGACGGGCTGAGTAATCTGGTGACGGAGGAGCAAATTAGTAAAGTAGTAGGTGCCGCCGAGAATCCTCTGGAGGAACGAGCGGATCGTCTGCTGCATCTGGCTCTACTTGCCGGAGGCGACGACAACATCACAGTAGCTTTGTTTGAATTGCCCGATGACACAGTTTCATTGAGTGAAAAGGGGTGTGACGCATGATCGGGCACCTGCTTGGGGGAAGATACGAAATTATTGAGCGCATCGGCGGCGGCGGTATGGCGCTGGTGTACAAGGCTCAAGACATTTTGCTGAATCGTAATGTGGCGGTCAAGGTGCTGCGTCAGCAATTTGTCCATGATGATGAATTTATTCGCCGGTTTCGGCGTGAGGCACAGTCTGCGGCCTCGCTTTCCCATCCGAATGTGGTCAGTATTTATGATGTCGGCCAAGAGGATGAAATCCATTATATTGTAATGGAGTGCGTGGAAGGAAAAAATCTGAACGAAATTATTAAGGAACGTGCCCCGCTGCAAGTGGATGAAGCGGTACGGATCGCTTCTCAAATTTGTGACGCATTGGAGCACGCTCACCAAAATCAGATTATTCACCGGGACATTAAACCGCATAATATATTGATCGGGCGCAATGGACGGGTCAAGGTAACCGATTTTGGGATTGCCAGAGCTGTCACGTCAACGACGATTACCCAGACAGGCTCTGTGGTGGGCTCTGTCCATTACTTTTCACCCGAGCATGCGAAGGGAGTCGTCACCGGCGAGAAATCGGACTTATATTCTCTAGGGATTGTCTTATACCAAATGCTGACGGCGCAACTTCCTTTTCTGGGAGAAAGTCCGATCAGTGTAGCACTCAAGCATCTGCAAGAGGAATTTGAGGAACCGCGCAAAATTAATCCACTGATTCCGCAAAGCGTGGAAAACGTCATTTTAAAATCCATGCGCAAAAATCCGGAGGAACGTTATCAATCTGCGGATGAAATGCTAAAAGACTTGGAGACATGCCTGTTGCCGGGACGCCGTAATGAATCCAAACTGGAATTTACACATTTGGATGACGAGGATCAAACGCGGGTTATTCCGGCTATTAAGCCTCAGCAAATGGGCATGTCCTCCAGTGGAGACGACGAGCCTGCCCAATCTGGCGATTCTGAAAAGCTTCAGAGCAAGCAAACGGCTAAAAAAAGTAAAAAGAAGCCGATCTTGTGGATAACGTTGGTGCTCGTGTTGCTTCTTTGCATGGGTGGCGTAGTGTACTATGTGCAAAATTTGCTCGTCGTCCCTGACGTTGTAGTGCCGAATGTGGTGACCAAGACTGAGGATCAGGCCAAACTGCTGATCAGTCAGTCCGGGTTGGTCATTAAGGACCCAATTAAGCATGAATATAAGGACGGGGTTGCACCCGGAGTTGTTTTCTATCAGAGCTATCCAGAGAAATCTGTGGTTAAGAAGGGAACGGAAATTGAACTGAAAGTCGGGATTGCCAAGCCGCTGACTCCGATGCCGGATGTCAAAGGACAGAGCTATGATGCTGCTGTTAAGCTGTTGACCTCCCAGCAGATTAAGGAGACACAGATTCAGCGGAATGAGCAGTTCAGTGATCAGGCCGTGGGAACCGTCCTTAGTCAGACACCAGCGGCGAATGAGTCCTTTGATAAAGATACGGTACAGGTGGTGCTGACGGTCAGCAAGGGCGCTGCTACAGTGAAAATGCCAAATCTGGTGGGCAAGACGCAGAAAGAGGCTGAAAATGAAGTCAAAGGTGCTGGATTGAAGGTTGGCTCGGTCAAAGAGGAATTCAGCTATGAGCAGGAAAAAGGCAAAGTAACCAAGCAATGGCCGTCAGAGCCCGGTAGTGATTTGCCTCCAAATACGGAAATTACGTTTTATGTAAGCACCGGTTATCCGCCAGAAGCGATTACCTTGCCATTTAATGTGCCGGTTGCGCCGAAGGAAGAGGGTAAAAACAGCAAGATTCGTATTACTTATACGGATGCACGCGGAGAAAACCAGGAATGGGGAAGCCGTACAATCAACACGACACAAGTATTCACTATTAATCTGTTGCTGGCTCCGAACAAGGATAGTGTAGTTTCAGTATACAGAGATGGACAGTTTGTTGATACGTATCCCGTTTCTTATATTGATGCAAAGAATGGCACGGTGACGATGCCTCAAATCGCTCCGCCAGCTGGAACTACGCCGACAGATACGCCAGATGGTACTTCTTCACATAATGGCAATGGAAGTGGCGAACAAGGGAATAGCGGGGATATTTCAAATGATGGTAATACCGGGGGCGACTCAAGCAATCAGGATGGCACCAATAGCAATGGTGAACCGTCCGCTTTTGCCCCCCAAACGGGTTCTACAAGCGTAACGAGTGGTGAGCTTACAAACCATTCAGGTAAGGGAAAGGGCCTCCACAAAAAAAAGGGTGAAGTCATTGAGGCTGTAAAGCATCAATAATCATGCCGGAGGTCAGTACAATACCCGTTATTCGTTTTCACTATTCCTAAACACTTAAAGGAGGACGGCTTACACATGCCTGAAGGTCTGATCGTCAAGGCGCTCAGCGGATATTATTATGTCTCCAGTCTGGATCAGAATGGGCGGCCGGTATCCGGCGAAGCTACGGTGCAATGCAGAGCACGCGGAATTTTTAAGAAAAAAGAGATTACGCCGCTTGTCGGCGACCGGGTCGTTTATGAACTGACTGAAAACGGGGAAGGTATGGTTAATGAGATTCGGAAGCGCACGACGGAGCTCATTCGCCCGCCAGTGGCTAACACTACGCTTGCTGTACTGTTGTTTTCCCTACGTGAGCCGGATTTAAATCTGCCGTTGCTGGACAAATTTTTGGTGCATATTGAGCACGCCGGGCTGGATACGATTATCTGTCTGACAAAGCGCGATTTGTATGAGGGCAGTCCTTCGGAGGATGAGACGGTTTTGGCTGTTCAGAAAATATACCGGAAGATTGGTTATGAGGTGCTGGTGACCAGTGCCCGTAACGGGGAAGGTACGGCTGAGCTTAAGAAGCTGTTGGCTGGTCAAATCAGCGTGTTTTCCGGGCAGTCAGGTGTTGGGAAGTCTTCTATGCTTAATGCGCTGGAACCAGGCTTAACGCTGGAGACGAGTGCCATTAGCAATAAGCTGGGGCGGGGACGACATACGACTCGTCATGTGGAATTAATTCCACTCGACAATGGCGGTTTTGTAGCAGATACACCGGGTTTCAGCCAACTGGATTTCCTGGAGCTGGGTGTGGATGAGTTATCTCCATGTTTCCGTGAATTCCAGTCGTATGCAGAAGGATGCAAGTTCCGGGGCTGTACCCATATTCACGAACCTGGCTGTAAAGTGAGAGAGGCCTTGGCAGAAGGACATATTTCGCAGGGCCGATATGATAACTATTTGCAGTTCTATCAGGAATTAAAAGAAAAAAAGCGGAGGTACTGAGCATATGTTAAAAATAGCACCGTCGATCTTATCCGCTGATTTTGCCCGTTTGGGCAGTGAAGTTGCGGAAGCTGAAGCAGGAGGAGCAGACTGGATTCATGTGGATGTCATGGATGGTCATTTTGTATCAAACATTACCTTAGGACCTCCTATCGTTCAGGCTATTCGTCCGCATACGAGTCTTCCTCTGGATGTTCATCTGATGATTGAGCATCCTGAACGTTACATTGGCGATTTTGTGAAGGCAGGAGCCAATATCGTCACCGTTCATGCCGAGGCTTGTGTTCATCTGCACGGGGTCATCCATTTGATCAAGCAGCAAGGTGCTCTTGCGGGTGTGGCCCTCAATCCGGGCACTTCTCCATATGCGATCAAGGAAGTGCTGCCCAATGTAGACATGATTCTGGTTATGACAGTTAACCCTGGATTTGGGGGGCAGTCTTTTATTCCGGAGACGTTGGATAAAATCAGACAGATTCGCACATGGTTGAATGAAATCGGCCGTCCGGATGTACATATTGAGGTAGACGGAGGCATTGCGGAGGAGACGGCACCAGCCGTATTTGAAGCAGGGGCTGATGTTCTGGTGGCTGGTAGTGCGGTATTCGGCAGAGCGGACCGCGGAGCGGCTATTGCGGCTATTCGGGACAGTGCAGCTCATCATTCGTCCAAGTGAAGCTGACCGAAGCGCTGTGGATGACGGTAGGGAGTATGGTGACAGGTGTGATCCTAAGTTGCTTCTCGCTGGTGAAATCTCCTTGGAATGCCCTTCTTTCCCTCGTTGCCGTTCTGATTGTGCTGTTTTATTTTCGTAAAAATGAACGGCGCGGTTTACGTATCGGCTTTGTAATAAGCAGCGTGCTTTATTATATCCTATTTATTTTCATACTCTCAGCATATCTGTATGTTCGTGGACTTGTCTAATGGTATAGCATGGGATAGATGTGCATAAATATGGTTACATGAGCGGGATTCTCATGTAGCCTTTTTTTGTATGGCAACAACCCTTGACAGGTTGCATAAACTACAGAGAACGGATGCACGAGGATGATGGGGAGGGTGAAGCATGAAGTTTTATACAATCAAGCTACCAAGATTTCTGGGTGGGTTCGTCAAAGCCATTCTGAATACATTCCAGAAAAGCTGAATTGCACGTAACGTACACACAGGATGCAAAATGAAGAGTAAGGTACACAGGGCATGCTTCCCGGGCACAACGACAGACAGGTAGCTCGACAGCAAACGGCAGGAACGCGCGGGAAGATGCCTGACATTTTGACATCATGGGCCCAATGGACGTAACATTTTGAATAACCAAAAAAGCACCCGTTTAAAACGAGGTGCCTTTTGTTTATAACGTTATTTTTTTACGACTACACGCGAGTTACTTTACCGGCTTTCAATGCACGAGTGCTGACATAAACGCGTTTCGGTTTACCGTTAACGAGAATACGAACTTTCTGTACGTTGACGCCCCAAGTACGGCGATTACGGTTGTTAGCGTGAGATACGTGGTTACCGGTGCCAGGCTTTTTGCCTGTTACAGAACATTTACGAGACATGATTCCACCTCCTATTCTGAAAATAACCAAGTTCCGTACGGAACGGGTCGCTCTTCAGGCCGACTGGGTCAGTCGGACTTTGTAAGTCACTAACCTGAACAAAACAATACTTATATATAATATCATAGTCAAAAAAGCTCCGTCAACCGATTCAAAAACTTTATTTATTTATCTTACGCATTATAGTACAATATGGGATAGCTATTGCTGTGAATATTCTTGTAATAGTTGGAATGTGAATTCTTATTCCAGTCATGCCGGACAGATCAGAGGCGGAACCATATTTATCATTCCAGCCGATGTTTCAATGTCGGGTGGTTGACTGGTTTTTCATATATAGACCTGTGGAAGGCCGACCAGGCCGTGGGTACGATAAGCTTACGAAAGTGTGACATTCGTATTCGTCGTCTGGCTTTAGTATAATTCAATTGAACCTGTCCGCACAGATGAACATGACGATGCGGAAGGTTGATGGCAAAACAAGTGTATTAAGCTAGGAAGGGGAATTCTCTTGAGTAATCGTTCTTTGAATGGAACAGATTTTACCGCAATGGTTTTAGCCGGGGCGGAACAATTACAGCAGCATGCGGAACACGTCAATTCACTTAATGTATTTCCGGTGCCGGACGGTGACACAGGAACTAACATGAATTTGACGATGAGCGCGGGCGTAACAGAATTAAAGAGGGGGGATTCTTCCTCCATCGGTGTCATGTCCGGCATATTATCCAAAGGTTTGCTGATGGGAGCCCGCGGCAATTCAGGGGTTATCCTGTCTCAGTTGTTCCGTGGCTTCAGCCGTTACGCTGCCCCATACGAGGAATTGAATACCCTTCAGTTCGCATCGGCATTGCAGAGCGGGGTGGATGCGGCCTACAAGGCGGTGGTTAAGCCGGTGGAGGGTACAATTCTTACCGTGGCGAAGGAAGCGGCCAAGCATGCTATGTTTTTCTCACGCCGGACAAATGACATTACTGAACTGATGGAAGAAGTGCTTGCCAAAGCGAAGGAAACGCTTGCCATGACGCAGGACATGCTTCCGGTACTGAAGCAAGTAGGGGTTGTGGACTCGGGTGGACAAGGACTTGTGTATATTTATGAAGGGTTCATGCAGTATCTTGGAAGCGGTTTGGTGACAGCTCCAATTGTAAAAGGGGAGAATGTACGCACTGCTTATGCTCCTCATGTATCCGAGAGACCGATGGCGCAAGCGATTGCTCCTTCACCGGATGCACCGATTTCGGCGCAGGCGAAGCTTGAAACGGAAAATATTGAATTTTTATATGATATGGAATTTTTTATTAATCGACAATTGGGAGAAGCCCAAGGTACGGACTTTGATGAGGAAGCCTTCCGGAAAGCGTTATCTGTGGATGGAGACTCTATCATTGTTATTTCTGACGATGATGTTATTAAGGTTCATGTTCATTCCAAGGCTCCGGGCGAAGTGTTGAATCTGGCGCTACGTTACGGGGAAATTACACAGATCCGTATTCTGAATATGCGCGAGCAGCATCGTGATTTGTTGTCTGCGGGTATGGATGGCGCTCCTGAGCCTGAGTGGTTTGCTGAAATACCGGCAGAGCCTGCACGTGAGGAGGAGCCATCTGAGCCACCGGCTCATGAGCTGGCACCCTATGGTTTCATAGCAGTGGCTTCAGGCGAAGGGATTGCTGATATTTTCAGAAGCTTAGGTGTGGATGTTGTCCTTTCCGGTGGTCAGACGATGAATCCGAGTACGGAAGACTTTGTTAATGCGGCTCGGTCGATTGCGGCGCAGCACATTTTTATCCTGCCGAATAATTCCAATATTATTCTGGCGGCAGAGCAGGCCCGTGAACTGCTGGAGATGGAGCGTCTGGTGTCGGTTATTCCGAGCAAAACGATTCCTCAGGGTATTGCTGCGGCATTCGCTTTTCAGGAGGAAGAAGCCTTTGAGGCCAATCAGGACAGCATGCGGGACGCGGTCAGCCGTGTGAAATCAGGGCAGGTAACCTATGCAGTACGGGATACGACACTTGATGACCTGCACATTACGGCCGGCCATTATATCGGTATTCAGGATTCCAAAATTGTAGCGACTGAAGAACAATTAATTGCAACGGCTCGTCTTTTGCTGATCAAAATGTTGGTGAATGGCGATGAGATTGTTACGATTCTCACAGGTTCGGATGCGAAGCAAGAAGATACAGAGCAGCTCGTTGCATGGCTTGAAGAAAATTATTCGGATGCTGAAGTGGAAGTTCATGAAGGCGGTCAGCCGATTTATCCTTACCTGTTTTCGGTGGAAACTTGATGGGCTGTAGAGCGTCCATAGAAGCTCACCACAAAAGGAGGTCTGACCGATGAGCAACACCATCATTGTGACCGATAGCACGGCTGATATTCCACAGGAACTGGTAGACCGTCTCGGGATAGTCATTGTGCCGCTGACGGTGATGTTCGGAAACACGACTTACCTTGACGGCATTGAGATGTCTGCCGCGCAATTTTATAGCGAACTGGTACGGGCTGATGGGCTACCTACGACGTCACAGCCTTCACCAGCCCGCTTTTTGGAGACATTTACGACGCTGTTGGAGCAACATCCCGAGAGCCAGATCGTTTCCATCCATTTGTCTTCCGGCGTGAGTGGAACGTATCAGTCCGCTCTGCTGGGTAAATCCATGCTGGAGAAGCATGAAGACAGAATAACCGTGCTAGATTCCAAATTGGCCTCGTACGGATATGGTATGCTTGTGGTCTATGCGGCAGAGCTGGCGGCTTCCGGGCACTCCCCGACTGATATCGTTCAAGCTTTAGAGCATCGTCAGGAACGTCTTTGCTTGTATTTTCTGGTGGATACGCTGGAATACTTGCAAAAAGGGGGGCGTATCGGCAAAGCAGCAGCCATGATTGGCACCCTGCTCAATATTAAGCCGATTCTCTCGATGGACAAGGAAGGTATCATTTATTCGGCAGACAAGGCAAGAGGACATAAAAAAGCGACAGCACGAATCATTGAATTGCTGGAGCGGGATTTAAAGGGCCAAAAAATTAATATTGCTGTAGGCCATACGGCAGATCGTTCGGCAGCAGAAGCTTTCGAGGCACAGTTGGCAGAACACTTTGAGCTGGGAGATCGAATATATACGGAAGTTGGCGCCGTGATCGGAACCCATGTGGGACCTGGAACAATTGCCATTTTTGCATGGCCGGCCGGAGATGAGAGGTAATATGTTACAACTGGATCAAATACCTTTGAAACAAATACACGGCGTGAGTGCTCTCAAAGAAGGAGAGCTTCACGCTTTTGGCATTTCTAATGTGCAGGACATGCTGGAATACTATCCGTTCCGGTATGAGGATTACCGTTTGCGTTCGCTGAGCGAAGTGAAGGACGGAGATAAAATTACGGTGCAGGCTAAAATTATGGGCATTCCGGTGCTTCAGCGTTATGGGCGCAAATCCAGATTGACTTGTAAATTGATGGCTGAGGATTGGATGTTTACAGCGACATGGTTCAATCGTCATTTTTTGAAGGAGCAGCTAACGTCAGGCCGTGAAATTGTCGTGACTGGCAAATGGGATCTGAAGCGGATGCAGATGACCGTTTCGGATTCCGAGTTTCCCGATAAAGGAGTCGCTCGTTCTGGGACGCTTCAGCCTGTGTATTCCGTAGGCGGCAAGATTACGCAGACCTGGATGCGCAAGACGATGAACCAGACACTCCAGCAGTTTGGTGAAATGATTCCCGAAATTTTGCCGGAGTCGTTTGTACGTAAATACAGTATAATGCCGCGTAAGCAGGCTATTGCAGGTATACACCAGCCTCAGGACAATCGAGAGGGACAAGAGGCCCGCCGTCGGATGGTGTATGAAGAGCTGTTTTTATTTCAGTTGAAAATGCAGGCATTCCGTGCGTTGAACCGCGGCCGGGCAGATGGGGTTGTACATACGGTGGATAATGCCACGGTTCGCGAATTTGTGAGGGCCTTGCCGTTTGAGCTGACGGATGCTCAGAAGAAAGTGGAGCTTGAAATACTGCATGATCTGCGTTCGCCTTATTGTATGAACCGTCTGCTTCAAGGGGATGTTGGGTCAGGTAAAACCGTTGTTGCCGCCATCGGTTTGTTTGCTACGGTGCGTTCCGGTTTTCAGGGGGCGCTGATGGTGCCAACGGAAATTTTGGCTGAACAGCATATGCGGTCGCTTCACAAGTTATTTGAACCGTTTGGGATTAGTGTGGGGTTGTTGACGGGCAGTACGACCGGGAAGAAGCGTAAGGAGCTACTGGCGTCGCTCCAGATGGGTCTGCTGGATATTGTGGTGGGCACGCATGCCCTTATTCAGGAAGATGTGTATTTTCGCCAGCTTGGGCTTGTTGTAACGGATGAGCAGCACAGATTTGGTGTCAATCAGCGTAGTATATTGCGTCGCAAGGGCTATAATCCCGACGTTCTTACGATGACGGCAACGCCGATTCCGCGTACGCTGGCGATCACCGCTTTTGGCGATATGGATGTCTCTACGTTGTCAGAGCGGCCAAAGGGGCGTATTCCGATTTCTACGTATTGGGTAAAGCATGATCTGATGGATCGTGTGCTCGGATTTATTTCCCGTGAGGTGGATCAGGGACGGCAGGCTTATCTGATCTGCCCGTTGATTGAGGAGTCTGAGAAGCTGGATGTACAGAATGCCATCGATCTGCATATTCAAATGCAACAGGCTTTTCCACGTTACCGCGTCGGTCTGCTGCATGGGCGAATGACTCCCGCAGAAAAGGAAGAGGTTATGCGTTCTTTCTATGCAAATGAAATCCAGTTACTCATTTCAACGACAGTTGTAGAGGTGGGCGTAGACGTGCCGAATGCGACGCTAATGATCATTATGGATGCGGACCGCTTTGGCTTGTCCCAGTTGCATCAGCTGCGCGGACGTGTCGGGCGGGGCGCACATGCCTCGTACTGTGTGCTGGTCGCTGATCCCAAGTCTGAGGTGGGCCAGGAGCGGATGAAGGTTATGACCGATACGGACGATGGTTTTGAGGTGGCTAGACGTGACTTGGATTTGAGGGGGCCGGGTGACTTTTTCGGTACCAAGCAAAGTGGGCTGCCCGAGTTTCGGTTAGCAGATATGGTAGCGGATTTTGAGGTGCTGGAAAAGGCCCGTGAGGATGCGACTGCTCTGATCGCGGACTCGTCTTTTTGGACATCTCCGCAGTATGAAGCATTGCGTGGCTATTTGCAAAAAGAGCAGATTTTCCAGGGTGATCTTATCGACTAATACACCTTGAATCATAAGGTTGTTTTTATAGTTTTAAACAGATAGGCACAATGGACAGGCTGGCCGTCATATATTTGGGAATGACCGAATGATATGGGAGGTGCGGTAACATTGAGCTATCAGCAATATGGAATCAGTCCGCAACTGGTGGAGCGGATTAAGTTGAAAATGAAAAATCGTGCGCTTAAGGAGCGGGTTAAGCAGCAGATCGAAGGCGTGACCAAGGCGGACCTGCAAAACAAAGCCAAGGTACGTCAACTTGTGAAGTCCACTTCCGCTATTTTGAACGAGCGGCTGACGGCTGCACAGGAGGAACAATTGACGGCCTTCGTGCTGGCGCAAAAAATCGACCCGTCGAACACGTTTCATCTGATCAAGCTGTGGGGGATGTTTCGTTAACCGGACATACGTTGGATGTCTCTAAACTCTCTCTGAATGCTCGATGCTCATCCAAGCTGGAAAAGGATTGCCTGATGTCAGGCGGTCCTTTTTTGCTTGTTCCTCTATTTCCCGATTGTTTTCTGTTCAGTATAGTATATTCCGTAGCCTTCGCTCGTATTTAATTCCCCGGGTAATAGACTGAGTGTTAATAGAGAGATTTTATTTGTAATGACCGCCAATTTTGACGGATCGCTCCAGAGCCTGCCCCGCGTTTGTTAACGACGATGCACGCATGATGATCGCCTGAC
Source organism: Paenibacillus sp. LT-B23 (assembly GCF_059417685.1). Taxonomy (NCBI): domain Bacteria; kingdom Bacillati; phylum Bacillota; class Bacilli; order Caryophanales; family Paenibacillaceae; genus Paenibacillus; species Paenibacillus sp. LT-B23. Next base: position 188,024 of record NZ_JBSQBM010000005.1, read on the forward strand.
CATATCGATCCTTTAAAGTGTCTGTTACTTTTTCCAAAGCTCGGGATCGCTCCTGATCTTCAAAAAAGTCCAGCTGGTACAGCTGATCATCCATCAAGCCGCTTAAAGTGACACCCGCACGCTTCACAGGCATATGGTTCCAAAAGGTATAAAATATTTTTTTCACGGTTTCATATATCTTTTCGGTGCGGTTTGTAGGATCAGGAAGCTTCATCTGGCGGGAAAAACCAGTCGGTGCCTCGTAAGGGCTGCATATGCAATGGACGGTCACAACTGAGCCAATATATCCTTTGCGGCGGGAGTCCCGGCATACCTCTTCTGTCAACTCAAGCAGGATAGTCTCCACCTCCGCAGGCTGGACATAATCCCGGGGCAGGGTCATCATATGACCGATGGATTTTGGGGGCGTATCCAATGTTTCCGGTTTGACCGGACTGTGATCCAGACCGTTAGCAGTTCGCCATAAAACTTCTGCCTGAATATCTGACTGCTTGCCGAAATGAGACCGGAATTTGTCCTGAAGCCGGGGTAAGGGAGTACGTGCGATGTCTCCAATGGTATGCAATCCAAGCCTCTCCAAATGCCGTTCCATGCGCGAGCCAATACCGAACATACTGCAAACCGGCTGAGACCATAGCAACGCTGCAATGTCGGATGGAGGAAGGACAAAAATGCCGCTTTCGTTCTTCTTGGCCCATATATCTGTCGCCATTTTAGCGAGCATTTTATTGGAACTGATACCGATACGAATCCATACCCCTGTTTGTGACATTACTTTTTGTTGAATTTCACTTGCGATGCTCACCGGATCTCCGAACAGGGAGAGGCTTCCGGTTACGTCCAGAAACTGCTCATCAATACTGAAAACCTCAACCAAATCCGTATACTCGTTATAAATTTCTGTTATTTTTAATGAGACGTCGATATAATGCTGCATGCGCGGGCGTACAATGGTAAGGTCAGGACATTTTCTTATCGCTTCTCCCAGACGCTCTGCTGTAGATATACCGTATTTTTTAGCCAGCGGACACGCAGCCAGGATAATGCCTGAACGCAGCGAAGGGTCACCAGCAACGACTAGCGGCTTATGTTGATATTCGGGATTGTCGGCCTTCTCAATGCTGGTATAAAAGCTTTGGCAATCTGCTAAAAATATAGTTTTTTTTCCGCGTTCGTTCAATGTTGCAATCTCCTTTCCAGATGTATGGTGATCGTCTTTCCAAAATATTCTTGAATGTAAATTGATATAGTAGTATTATATACAGAACAAGTGTTCCTAATCCAAATGTATTTTCTGGAACGTTATTGTTTACGTAAAACCTAACATGGCGTATCATATTATCTTGAACGAAAACATGTGGAAATGAATGCATATTGAGGGGAGAAAACCATTTTTATGAACCCAAAACGTCGACCATCATCTCAAAAACGCAGCAGGTGGCGTATTTTTGGCAGAGTTTTGCTGATTAATATCAAGTGGTTCTCGCTTGCGGGCGTACTTGGGGTCTTATTTGCCGGAGGTCTTATATCCGGTTATGTGGCAGCGCTGGTTCATGATGAACCTGTACGATCACGTCAGTTGATATATGAAAAGGTAAATGAGAACGCTCTGACCAGCTTTGTATTTTTTAATGACCAGGTAACCCCGGTTGGACGAATGCGAATGGAGGAGGATCGGCAGCTCGTGGATCTGAAGGATGTTCCCCAATCCATTGTAGATGCCCTCATTTCAACGGAAGACAGCCAATTTTATGAGCATCAGGGGGTTGATCTAAAAGGGACGGCTCGCGCCGTCAAACAAAAGCTTCTGAACGAAAATCGCCAAACAGGCGGAAGTACACTGACACAGCAGGTAGCCCGGCGAGTTTTCCTCAGTCTGGATAAGACGGACAGCCGTAAGGTAAAGGAAATGCTGCTGGCACTGCGTATGGAACGTTTTATGGGCAAGGACAAAATATTAACGGCATACCTAAACAAAATGCCGTTTGGCAATGGCTCCGCAGGTTACAATTTGTACGGGATCAAGTCGGCTTCGTTAGGGATTTTTAATGTAAGTGATCTACATAAGCTTCATATTGCTCAGGCGGCTTATTTGGCTGGTCTTCCACAATTGCCATCTGTTTATTCGGCTTTTGACGGTAAAGGGAAATTTGATGAAGAAGGCTTCAACAAAGCTTTGGAGCGCCAGCGTGTCGTGCTGGGAAGGATGCTGGCAACAGGTAAAATCACATTAACAGAATATAACGAGGCACTTCAATTTGATATTAAAGCTACTCTTGCACCACATCGGGAGAAAAGCTACAATACATTCCCTTATTTGATGCTGGAGACGGAGCGGGAGGCCGCCCGGTTGTTGGCGCTCCAGCAAAATCCGGATCTTACGACAGCCGAGATTTCCAAGCCCGAGCATGCGGAACTCCTTCAAAATACACGAGAAGAGCTGCAGCGGTCCGGTTATCGGATTTATACCACAATAAATAAGAAAGTTTATAACGATATGCGGCAGATTGCTGCCAATCCGCAAAACTTTTCTCCATACAGTAAGCAGAAAGGACTGGAGCAGATTGCTGCCATCATGATTGATCATAAAACGGGGGCTATACTCGGTATGATCGAGGGCAGGGACTTTAATACTGAGCAAATGAACTATGCAACCCAGATGACGCGTCAGCCGGGTTCAGCTATGAAGCCTATTGCAGCTTATTTGCCTGCTTTGGAAAAAGGCTATACTCAGCCTGCTGGGCTTATTGATGATTCGCAAATTATATTAAAAGACGGACGTAAAGGCTATCATATCCCTAAAAATTATAACAGACGGTACGAAGGGTTGATGACAGCCCGTGAAGCACTCAATCGGTCGATCAACATTCCTGCGCTGAGACTGTTTTTGTATGAAGTTAAAATACCAAACGCCTGGAACTTTGTACGTTCCCTTGGGATTACAACGATTCAGCCGCAGGATGAACATGCTCAGACAGGCGTCCTGGGTGGGCTCAGCAAGGGGGTATCGGTCAAGGAACTGACAGCGGCATACGGTACGATTCCTAATATGGGCGTATGCAATGAACCCCATTTGATCAGTAAAATTACGGATGCCGATGGCAAGATTGTTTATGAATTTAAACCGCAGGCGAAGCGTGTGTATTCCCAGCAAACCGCGTTTTTAATGACAGATATGCTCAAAACGGTTATATCGGACCCGAGGGGTACAGGCAAACGTATACAAAATGCTTTTAAAAGCTACGGTACCATTGACATTGCCGGCAAGACCGGTACGACACAAAACTTTGGCGATGTGTGGTTCATGGGCTATACCCCGGATGTTACACTCGGCGTATGGGCAGGTTACCGTCAACAGGTTAACACCCTATCTCAAGAAGGGCACTCCAGAGCACAATCGGTGTGGGCGCTTATCATGAACGAGGCGGTCAAGGATCAGCCCCAGCTTTTCAAAAATAAGCATTTTACACAGCCGGAAGGTGTTGTAAAAGTTACGGTCTCCAGCCTTACAGGTAAGCTGCCGGGAAGTTATTCCCGGCAATCCGGTCAACTCGTGACAGACTGGTTTAACCAAAAATACGTGCCAACGGAAGTCGGGAGGGAACAACGACCACGTTCATCCACACCTGTCGTGCCGTCCAAACCGGATGCGAAGGATAAAGCAGCTCCAGAGAAACAAGAACCTGCAACGGATCAGAAGGAGATTCTACCAGAAGAAACAGTACCTTCTGATCCGGAGACAGAAATAGATACGAATGGTGAGATTAATGATGTGCCACCAGCAGATGGTTCGCAACCATCTGTTGAAAATAAGCAGGAGCTGCCTTCTGAGCCAGAAACCCAGAAGGCAGCTCCAGAAAATAAACCAAGCGAAACTATTCATACCGAAACACCCGATCAGCGGAAAAACTGAACCAAAGGGAGCGGCCTAATTCAAAATGCCGTTCCCGACAATATTGACGGTGATCTGTGGGTGAAAATGAACATTAGAGTACTCTTTATTCCACTCCAGACTTTTCCACAAGGTCGGGTGATGGGCAATCAATTGTCTGCCGATGCCAAAGGCATCACAACCGCTTTTTTGAAGCGTACGGATAATTTCCTCCGCATCATGGGTCATGATTTCCGAAAGCTGACGGTTCAGGCGCATGACATTATCCTTATCCTGAAGATGATCCCGCGCGTATTCAACAACATCGACAGGGAGCTTCAGGTTGAGATACACATTAATTTGACCATCGCGTCCAACTTTCACTATGAGCTGGCGTTTGATGTTCCGAATATGAGCCTGATAGGTAATAAAGTTTTGCAAATCACTGGCAGGTCCCGAGTGAACCCTTTTTACAAAGCGCGCTGTGTCCTTCCATTTCCCGGTCATCAGGACATAAAGCACCCCTTGCTCGTCGTTAAGGGTTCCTGTAAATCTTTGTCCGTGAAACAAGGCAATCCCTCGTGCTACGATGTCTTCTCCATCTTTGGAGAGATAGGGGAGAGCAAAGTCCTGTCCTGGATCAAGCATAGGGGGAAGCAGTGTTTCTAGCGTCACTTCAGGAAATACGCACATTTCCTCCAGGCTTCGGATTTTTTTTGTTATAAATTCGCCGACTAAGAGGCTGCCTACATTTTTCTTGTTCATTAATTCTCCGGCTAATCCTTCTACTATAGCTACCTTCACATGTGAGGTGGGATGGTCTGGCTCCCGATACAGGACATCCAGATATGGGTACAAATCTTTTTGGGCCAAGCTTGTGCCATACAAAGTAACCCCGTATTTAAAGTAACGGATATCTCCTGTTACCTTGGCCCGGATTTTGTCTGTACTTTGCCGGACGGAATTTCCGGTACCTGAATGAATTTCATTGGTACTTTTCCCCTGGTTATTTCCAGAGTCATCTACAATTTCGAGTGTTTGCAGCAACATGCCTTCTGGAGTAAGATCGTAGGCCGAAGCATTTGCCAGCCGGGCATCCTTCAAGCTGTCCTGATCCCAGCAGCCAGTCATAAAAATGAGTAGAGCCAGCATACCAAGTGCTCTCCTCTTTTTTTTCATGTTCCGGGCTCCTCCTTTTTGTTGAATATATACGATAGAATCAGCAACAGCAGAGGTAGTGCAATCAGGAAAAAATAAGCCGAATTGTTGGCAATTGTACCGACGAGGTCAAAATCCTCTCTTTTTTGAGGGATGCAGGCAATAATGCATGAGAAGAATACTACGAAAGGAACGGCTTGTTTGTGATTTTTCTGCTTGAACAAATAGCCTAGTCCATAGGACGCTGCATAATAATAACCGCTTATGGAGCCAAAGATTGAAATTAACCAGATGGGCAGGAAAATAAAATCAACCCGGTCCATCGTTCCCAGCGGAATAGATCTGAGCAGGTAAATGACAGGCTCTGGCATCAAATCAAGCTGCTGGGGGCTAAATACACTTGTACAGGTTAATATGGTAAAACCATACAACAGAATCACGACTCCGTTAGCTAGCAGGAGCGACTTGAGCTTCCCCTTACTTTTACCCTCGACCATGGGAAAGACCACGAGGATGAATTCAAAGCCGAACATGGCTAGAAGTGTTTCTTTGGAACCTATAATAATATGAGGCCATCCAGCCTCAGTCAAAGGCAGCAGATAGAGCAGATTGGCCTGTTTTATTCCATAACTGATTAAAAACATCATCGGTACGATCAGGAAGGAGATTAAAACAAACACTCGGGCAATTGTCCTCAAATTTTCGCGAACCAGATAGATACTGCTGAACAGAATCAGAGCCAATATAGCCCAACGCGGGGTTTTTTGCAGCATCCAGCGATTAATGACGTCATAGGCGCCAACAAGAACGGATGTTCCCATAAGCAAGTAGTACATAATGTAAGCCACCGTCAAAATTTTACCCATCCAGGAGCCAGTAATCCGAGTGAGGATTTGGTAAATGGAGGAGGAGGGAAAACGTCTTAACAGGAGCCAGCACATTAAAATGATAAGCTGGATCAAAATGCCTCCAATAATGACGGATATCCAGCCCCCTCCCTTGGATGACAGATGCATCTGATAAGGAAGTGATAGAATATCCACGCCAATCTCAAACTTGATAATCAAAAAAAACAATTGACCCTGTGTAATAGTACTTTCTTTATTCACGACGTTTCCAGCTCCTAGAGTAGTTCTGTTGCTTCATTTTTTGGGGTCGGGAATCATGCGGCCGCTGTTGGAGTGTCCAAATGGGAAAGCGAATAAAAACATCCTTCATATCGCCAAGCCGGAAAGGTGCCAGAGGAGCAAAATAAGGTGAACCAAATGTTTCCAGCTTACAAAGGTGAATAAGGAGAATAAGCATCCCGAAGGCAATGCCAATATATCCGAACAAGGCTGCAGCAATCATCATTGGAAAACGGAGAATGCGGACAGCTGAGCTCATTTCATGGGAAGGTACCAAAAAAGAAGAGATAGCTGTTAACGAAACGACAATAATCATGGTGTATGACACGAGACCTGCCCGAACGATAGCATCCCCGATAACCAGACCGCCAACGATGCCTATTGTTTGGCCCACTCGGCTGGGCAGACGAATCCCGGCTTCCCGTAGCACCTCAAAGATCACTTCAAGCAACATCGCCTCCACAATGGCGGGAAATGGAACATTCTCCAACGATTTTTTGATCGTATGTGCTAGCTCCAGCGGTAGAATGGCTGAGTGAAAGGCAATCGTTGCAATATAAATGGCGGGCAGCGTAAAAGCGATCAAAAAGCTCATCATTCGGATCATCCTCAGAAAGGAACTAATAATCCAGCGACCGTTATAATCATCCGGGCTTTGGTAAAATGCAAAAAAGGAGACGGGAGCGATTAAAGCAGTAGGGCTGCCTTCGGCCAAAATAGTTACTCGTCCTTCCATTAAATTAGCGGCTACCCGATCCGGACGTTCTGTGCTGAGCTGCTGAGGGAACAGGGAAAAGGGATTGTCCTCCGTGAATTCCTGAATAAAACCAGGAGGCAGTACCATATCGGAGGAGATGGCCCTTATTCTTTTTTCCACTTCCTCCACTAGCTCAGGATTGGCCAAGTTTTGCATATACATGATAGCGACTTTGGTCCGGGTTTTAGATCCGACATAAAAGTAGCGCACAATCAGCGATGTGCTGATGATTTGTTTGCGAATAAGATTCAGATTGACGGACAGCTGCTCAATAAATCCATTGTGCGGCCCGCGGATAATTCCCTCGTTCTCCGGCTCATCCGTACTACGGGCGTATGTTTTTTCGGAGGAAAGGATATAAAATTCTTCTGCGCCATCCACCATTAAAATGGAGTATCCCTCAATAAGCGAATCAGCGGCATTTCGGAGGTCGGTGTCCTTTTGGCTGTTCAGGGTGGTAAACATTTGATGAGAGCCAGAATCGGTTTTCTTATACAATGTGGCCAGAATGTGAGTCTGAATGATCTCCTGATCCACGAGTGAGTCTATATAGAGAAGAATGCCATCTTTCCCGTCAACAGAAATAGCCTGTTTTTTTAAATCATCCGTATAAAAAAGAGCTTGCTCGATAAAGGAAATATTCTTGTTCAATTCAAAGGGAGCTGCGTTATGTCCAGTCAAGAAAACACCTTCTTTTGGATGAGATATGCATAATGTGTGCCAAATGGATTGGATTTATCCATGATCTGGCGCCCTATCCATATCCCGCATCATCTTCACCTCACGTAACGTGAATGTTTTATAATAGAATAGGCTGAAAACGAGAGACTCAATTACATATATCTGCACGCACGATACGATTCTATGAGGAAAAAGGGATGATTACTCCTGACGGGACCTTTGACTTTGTGGTCAGCAGTTATGCCCTGCATCATCTAACAGGTAAACAGAAAATACTCGCTCTGTCGGAAATGCAACGCACGCTTAAACCTCATGGACGTATTTGCATCGTGGATCTGATGGTGGATGTAGCGGAGCTACTGGAAGTGGGGGGAAAGGTGTCCACGCCAGGAAAGGAGGAATCCGAGCTGCCAGTATATTGTGCAGAACGCTCCCGCATGCTGGATTGGTTCGATAGACATGGGTATTTTGCGGCTTCCTGGCATATTACAGGGCGACTGCATCAAGGCAGTGGCATGGCTGCAAAAGCTAAGCACTGGCAATCCAGTTGCTCTTACTGCTGCGCAGGCCCTGCAAATGGCTATAGTCAATGTAGCCAAGCTTTAAACTTTGAGCACAAAACCGGCACACTTGAGGTGGGGAAAGGCGGATATCATTCTGATAGATATGCAAAAGCCGCATTTACAGCCAATACACCAGATAGAGTCACTGCTTGCTTACAGCGCAAGCGGCGCGGATGTCAATACGACAATTGTGAATGGGCGTGTGCTCATGCGCGGAAGACAGTTGCTAACAAGAGACGAGAAAGAGGTGCTCGCACAAGCAACGGTACGCGGAAAACGCATCGTACAAGGATTTTAAACGAGACTACACAGTCGAGTGGCTTTGGGTCACATCAATTCCCAAATAATGTCCCAGTTCCCGTCGAACCTCGCTGCGTGCAAAGGAGGAAAGCATGAAAAACCGCTTTTGGTAGCCACGGCATACATACAGGACCTCCACGCCTTCGTGATTCCGGGTTTCGTTGTATATTTTAACTCCCTGCCTTTTCATTCGCGCCTTTGTCTCCGCCAATTGAACAGCTACACGCTGTTGCACCCCGGTCAGGCTGCGAACGTACAGATCGGGCATTTTTAAGGCAGAGGCATTCAGAATGCGAATGTCCCGCTCCAGCACATCCAGCACGAGGGTCAGAAGTACACAAGCTTTGATCAGCCCTGCGTCTTCTTCGGAAGGCAATGGGGCCTTATTCTTGTTGTCCAGTATCTTTTTCATAAGAAATCTCCTTTACTCATAACAGGAATACAATTATAATCAGCATACAGAACAAATGTTCTTTTTATACTTCATCATAGAAATTATTCCTTTGCCAAAGCAATCATCAATTATTGGAAAGAAGGTATACATATTGTCACGCTCGTTATATGCGGCGCTTTTGCTGCTAAGCCTCATTTGGGGCGGATCGTTTTTGTTTATCAAGGTATTATTGCTTCATCACGTAGGGCCTTGGACTATTGTATTTCTTCGTTCCAGCTTTGGCCTCATTTTTATTGTTTTGTTGATGCTGCTCATGCGCAAGCCATTTGAATTCAGAAGTATTCCATGGAAATCGGTTATTCTCGTAGCTCTGGTAAACATGGTTTTGCCATGGGCCTTGATTAGTTTTAGCGAGACCAGGATTGCTAGCAGCATAGCTTCCGTATTGAATGCCACCACGCCAATCTGGACCATGTTGGTCGGACTTGTCTTGTTCGGAGCTATCTTTCATCGAATGCAGTGGTTTGGAATGGGACTCGCTTTTGTAGGAATCGTTATTTTACTGGGTATTAATCCTGTATCCATTATTTCTGTCGACCCCGTCGGCTTTGGATGTATGCTGCTTGCGACTCTCTGCTATGGCTTTGGAACGCAACTGTCCAAACGGTTTTTATCCAATCTGTCGATGTATCAGGCAACCTTTGCGACATTATTGGGTGCAACGGCAGCGGGCGGCATCATGACGGCAATGGTAGATCGACCTGATCTGTCGGTCGTCGTCATCCCTGGTGTATTGGGTTCTCTTATAGGGCTGGGGGTCTTGGGATCGGGAGTAGCTTATATTTTGTTCAATTATATGATTTTGCGGGGAAGTCCGGAATTTGCCTCCTCGGTGACTTATTTTGTACCGGTGAGCGCTATCGTATGGGGCTTTTTGCTTCTGAATGAACACATCGGCTGGAATGTTCTGACCGGGCTGGTCCTCATACTCGGAGGGGTGTTTATGGCCAACCAGCGCAGAACAGCCAAATTGGCTGGGTAACCACTGAAAATCTGCATAAACCAAGCTATAAACACATTCTATGTGCATCCGCCAAACCTTCGGTATAATGTGGTTATTCGCACATACAATAAAGCATGCTCACGCATAAAATAAAAATATGGTGCGGCATAAAAAGCAAGCTGTTTAGCAGGTGGTAAGGTGTGGTATAATAAATAATAGAATTACATGTACCACAGAAATGTCGGAGTTTTATTCCACAAAAGAAAGGATCAGGATACCATGTGTCCCCGAAGGATACTTCCCCAAAGGACGATTTGGAAACGATTTGATCTGTCTTATACTTAGCTTTTCCGCGGAGTAACGTCAAGTTGCGAAAGCCAACTCTGCGGAAGAGGGGATTGTACATGCGAAGGACCAAGTCCTCCAGGCACATCTTACCCGGTAGCTTCCGTAAGAGTGGGTTCATCCACATCAAACTTACGAGAAACCGAGGGAGCCTGTATGAGGAAAACTTACGAATCTATCGTGAACAATGGAGCATTAAGGCAGATTGCTGTCATGCTGCTCGGAACATGCATTTTAGCTTTTACGTATTATCACATCAATGCTCAAAATCATTTGTCAGAAGGCGGATTTGCAGGCCTAGCTCTGCTGGGACATTACGCATTTGGCGTGTCTCCGGCTTGGAGTATGCTGCTGCTTGATATTCCCGTCATATTATTGGCTTGGGTACTGAAGGGCAGAAGATTCATGCTGCTGGCATTAATCGGGGCGGTCGCATTTTCCCTGTTTTATGCAGGATTTGAAAAGTATTCGACGCTGGTTATAGATCTGCACGGCAACTTGTTGGTAGCGGCTCTGCTTTGCGGAGTGCTTACAGGCTTGGGAGCCGGGATCGTACTGCGATTTGGTGGAGCAACCGGGGGCGATGATATTTTATCCCTGCTGATCAGCGAGTGGCGTGGATGGAAAATCGGTAACGTGTTTATCGTTAGTGACATCATCGTATTGGGGTTATCGCTGTTGTATCTGCCTGTGAAGGAAACAATGTTTACCATACTGGCTGTGTGGCTCGCCGGAAAAATAATTACATGGACGACAACGTTCCAACTACACCGACCTGTGAAAAAGGTACTGCCTGCGGCTATTCCAGCCCAAAAGGTAGTTGCCAAAACAGTGCCGGTCGTCCACAGCCTTCGTCAATAAGGAAAGGGTGTTACGTCAGAAGAGAAATCTTCCTGCGTGACACCCTTTCGCTGTATCCAGGCTTCAGCAGGAAGGCTTTAAAGTAGAATGAATGCGTCCGTTTTGGTCATGAATAATCGCCGAAATCTGCTGGCGGTTTACTAATTTTTGAGCCTCGTTTACCGCTTCATTTTTGTGCCGGAAAGTGGAAGCAGGTTTATCATGCCCTTCTTTCTTAATAGCCCAGCCATACTCATGTGGCACGACATGAATAGGCTCCTGAGGCTCCGAAGAAGCAGAATGCTTGTTTTTCCCATTTCTACTTGAATGTTGTTGCTCATGTTTTTTCTGTTTCCCGTCTCGTTCAGTTGGATGATTATCGTCCCATTCCTCGGCTTGAGAGGTTGCAATCGCAATGGAACGTCCTTCTTCGTAACCGTCACGAAGTAGTGCGTTAGCAATATCAACGGCTTTTTCTCGCACACGCGGCTCCAGATTTTTCATAGATGGGGGGTAATCATGTTTGGTCCAAGGCCTACCCAACACTCCTTATAGCAGATGATGTAGTATGTATTACCCGCTGTCCGCTTAAACAAACGGAAATCAAAGAAATGAATATATTGTAAAATGTATTTGGAGAAAAAGCGTATAGTGGTGTGCAGAATACCTGAAAAGGAGTGGAGCAATTGCTTGCCTGGAGTTTCGTCTTTATGCTAACCATCATTATACATACTACAGACAGCTTGACCTATGCCCTCCGTCTTGGCGGTTTGCGAGCACACCGAATTGGATTGGCTTTAACCGTAGCGGGTATGCTGCTGTTGGTTTCGCGCACCTCTAATATGGCTCAGGGACCTTTACTGGGAGGTATGGTCGATCAGGCAAAGGCTGCCATACGAGCGGGTGGGGCTAATGTTAGGCTGGAGCTGTACATGCACGGGGTTCTACTGGCAGCAACCGTCGGGACCATGATCGCTATTATTTTGTATCCGACCGTGGTACGCATGTCGGCCAGATGGATTGTGCATCTGGAGCATACCGGCTCTATTCCTGCACTGGTGCGTCATTTAATGGTGCACAACCGCTGGAAGCATGCAGGCTACTACATGAAGCGTCCAACCGGGTCCATGCTCACCTCGCTGTTCAGGGGAGCGATCCCCAAGCGCCTGATTACCCTGAATATGACTGTGACCGCGATATATACGACGGGAGTGGTGTCTGCTTTATACGCATGTTTCCTCTGGCCCGCTCAAGGGACGGCAATGTCGATGTCATCAGGTCTAATCAATGGTATGGCAACGGTGCTGCTGACCCTGCTAATTGATCCCAGATTGGCAGTATTGTCTGAAAAAACGCTGCGTGGGGAGCTGCCTTTGAACCGTATAAATAGCATGTACGGCTGGATGATCATCTCGCGTTTGGGAGGCACGTTGCTTGCACAGTTGCTGTTGGTGCCGCTCGCATTCTGGCTTGGGTGGATTATGGGCTGACGGGAGGTACATATACTGATTTAATTCAAAAGGCTGACCCGGGGTCATCTGCGAAAGATGATTTCCAGGCCAGCCTAAAATATTTTTGAAGTCTATTTACTTTTCAAATAGTGACTTATAGGCTCCATAGCCTTCACGTTCCAAGTCTTCCTGAGGTACAAAACGGAGAGCGGCGGAATTAATACAATAGCGCAGGCCATCTGGACCCGGGCCATCATCAAATACGTGTCCCAAATGGGAGTCGGCTTCGCGACTGCGGACCTCGGTACGAATCATAAAGTGGCTGAGGTCTGTTTTTTCTTTGACATTATAGCTGCGTAACGGACGAGTGAAGCTGGGCCAACCACACCCTGCATCATATTTATCAAGCGAGCTGAACAAAGGCTCTCCCGATACGATGTCCACATAAATGCCTTCACCCTCATGGTCCCAGAACTCATTTTGGAAAGGGCGCTCGGTCGCGTTCTTTTGTGTTACTTCATATTGAATAGGGGTCAGTCGCTCTTTCAAACCAGATTTATCGATTTTACCTGACCAATTTTGCTCAATAAAATCTTCACGTCCAGAGCCTTTGCGGTAGCGCTTGTAATGCGCGGGGTTCTTCTTATGATAATCCTGATGATATTCTTCTGCTTCATAAAAGGTTGCTGCAGGCAGAATCGGTGTAGCGATGGGCTTGTCAAAACGGCCGCTTTCACCCAGCGCTTTTTTGGAAGCTTCTGCCTTGATTCTTTGTTCTTCGTTATGATAGAAAATAGCTGTTTGGTAGGACGAACCTCTATCGTGGAATTGTCCACCTTCATCCGTCGGATCAATCTGTTGCCAGAACAGCTCTAACAATTTTTCATATGGGAAGACTTGCGGATCAAATGTAATCTGTACAGCTTCTACATGTCCCGTTGTTTCGGAGCATACCTCTTCATAGGTCGGGTTTTCCGTATGTCCCCCTGTGTAACCGGATCTTACCTTTAAAATGCCGGGCAGTTCCTCGAAGGGGGAAACCATGCACCAGAAGCAGCCGCCTGCAAAAGTTGCCTTCTCCACGGTGTTTGGATTGTTGGTGCTCATATTTGTCACTCCATTCTGAGAAAGTTTCAATTAGTTGTTATTTAAATAGCTTACAATTAAATTATATACGACATGTCCGCAAAAACCAATGGAACGACAGAAACAAACCAGCTTTGCAAATCACTCTGGACTAAAAAGCCAAGGCCAATCTACATCCTTACAGTCCTGGCGGCAGGCTCACAGAGCTATGATTCATGGGCACGTTGAAGCCTCCTGCGGTAGAGCACAAAGCCTCCGCCCACCAGTGCTGTATACAGCAGCAAAATGAGCAATCCAGTCACAGGATGTTCTGCAATAGTACCGCCTGCATAAGCGTATACCGCAATTGCAGGAAGCTTGCCAATGGCCGTACCCAGCATAAAGCTCCAGAACGGAAAGCCTGCGACCCCGGCATATACATTCACCGCTGCCTGCGGGATGATCGGAATCAGGCGGGCCAACAGCACAGCAGCAAAAGGTTCTCGCTCCATGACTCGGTTCAAGCGCTCCAACGCTTGAATTCGCTCCAGATAAGCCCGTCCTTTGTCACGGAAGAGAATACGGACCGCGCCGTAAACGACCAGCGCAGCGAATGTAGTGCCAAGCCAGCAGATCAGAGCGCCTTGCCAGGCACCTGCTGCATAAGCAATGGAAGCGATAATCAGCTTGTAAGGTACAAATGGAATTAACGCGAACAGAAACGCGAGCAGCAGCAGAGCCGGAAAAGAGGTTTGCTTGTTCGCCCATGCGAGCCAATCATCTTTGTAGATAAACGCGATGCAGAGCAGCGAAACATAAGCCGCAGCGAGTAGCCATTTTTTCATTTACATACCTCTTTCAATATCCCTGTTCGGCTTGTCGCTTATACAGAAAAAATAGGGTTCACATTCCCAATAATGTGTGCTATACTGCCACTAATAGAATAGTTCCCAAAGGGGAGTAGCTCAACGAGTAAAGTCGTCATTACGGGATTTTAAAATCCCCGGCTTTATTGGCAACGTAATGTTGTAAGCGAGACCTTTGCCAGGATTTTTGGAATCCGGGTAAATGGTCTTTTTTTGATGCTAAATTTGGGTCAAGCGCCGTTTCCGGATTCCGTGAAATGGCGCTTTTTTAGTATAAAGCGCAGAACTATGTACAGTATAACAAATAAATAAAGAAGGTGGGAGAAACGTATGGATTTTTTGTCAATGGAGTTTTTAACCGCGCTATTATCAATCATTATCATTGATCTGGTGCTGGCTGGTGACAATGCGATTGTGATTGGTCTGGCAGCTCGTAATGTTGAGAAGGCCAATCAAAAAAAGGTCATCATTTGGGGAACGGTCGGTGCGGTCGTCATTCGTGTTATCGCTACGGTGCTGGTCACATACTTACTGCAAATTTACGGCTTGCGTTTAATCGGAGGGCTTGCGCTCATCTACATTGCTTACAAGCTGCTGGTTGAGGAGAAAAAACATGAAATCTCTGCAACCAATCAAATGTGGGCCGCGATTCGTACCATTATTATTGCCGACACCATGATGGGGCTCGACAATGTACTTGCTGTTGCGGGAGCAGCTCATGGAAATATGTTGCTTGTTATTTTGGGACTGGCGATTTCCGTTCCGATTATGGTATGGGGCAGTACCGTTATCTTGAAGCTGACCGAACGTTTCCCGATGGTCATTACAATTGGGGCTGCTGTACTGGCATATACCGCTGCCAAAATGGTAGTGGCTGAGCCGCTGATTGCACATTGGTTCACGAATGGGGTCGTCAAATACGGATTTGAAGCTCTGGTCGTTGTTCTGGTCGTAGCTATTGGAATGCGTGTTAAAAAAATAAAAAGTGAAAAAACAAGAAAACAAGCGCTGCACGCCTAAGCTAAGCACACTGAAATCATCGTAGCTGAAGCTGGACGCTCATGCATAGAGGCTGTTCCGTCAGGTCCAACTGGATCGGGGGCAGCCTCTTTTCTTTGCTTGTCAGTGGACTTCCATGTAAACTAGACAACAGAAGAAATGAGTCATCAGAGGTGGGTATGATATGAATAAGCAAACGAAAACAAGAGTAGCTATTGCAGGTCTGGGCGGTATTGCCCGCAAAGTGTATTTGCCGCTACTGACTGCACACGAAGGTGTAGATATTGTAGGTGTCATGAACCGTTCGCAGGAGCCGGTTAGTTCCATTATGGAGCAGTACAGGCTACCGAGAGGAACGACAGATGTGAAGGAAATGCTGGCATGGGAGCCGGAGGCTGTATTCATACATGCTGCGACTGAAGCCCATTTTGATCTGGTTATGGCGTGTATTGAAAAAGGTGTTGCGGTGTATGTGGATAAACCGCTGTCCTATGATGTGCGTCAAAACCTGGAAATGACCGCATTTGCGGAGGCACAGGCTGTGTTGCTGGCGGTTGGCTTTAACCGACGTTTTGCCCCGCATTATGTAGCTGCTAAAGCGTGGCTGGAGGAAGCAGGTGGTTTCAGCCAATGCGCGGCCATCAAGCATCGGACGGGATATGATCTGAGACCTGCGGCACAGACGGTTTATGATGATTTGATTCATATGCTCGATCTGCTATTGTGGCTGGGTGGCGATGATTATGAGCTGCTGCATAGCAGTCTGGACACGACGAGTGAAGGATATATGAACGCTGCTTTCGGGTCCGTACGTTTGGGAAATGCCTCCAGTAGCTACAGTATGAACAGACAGGCAGGGGCTGACATTGAGAAGGTGGAGCTGCATGGTGCAGGTCGTTCCGTTGAGGTGACCAACATGGAACAGGCTATTTTTATGCAAAAAAATAAGCCACCATTGTCACATTCATCCGGAAGCTGGGACACGATTTTGGAAAGACGGGGATTCACCGGAGTGGTAAATCATTTTCTGGAGCATATTCATCGTCCAGAGGAATGCAGTGTGCGTGCTGGCAGGGTGCTGGAAAGTCATATGTTGGCGGACGAACTCATTAGCCGTTTGGATGACTAACACAGAACGAACGACAGCCGTCAAGGTTGTCCAGACATCTAGAAACAGATTGAAGGAGAAATGAACAAATGGAAGAGTACAACCGCGGAAAACAGCTTGAAGAGGCTATCATCGAAAATTATAAGCAGGAAGAGGATATGATGATCCTTGTGTTTGCGCAATGGTGCATCAATCACGGGCTGGAGCCAGAGGAACTGTATCGTGCAGCTTATCCACAGCAGGATAGCAATGAGCGTCTGTTCCGAGTACGTAAGCTGACCGTATCGCGTGAAGAAGCGGGAGATATCCCGCTGGACACAGTATTAGGAGTACTGTCTATGTTCGGAAATGAGGACTTGGCGATGGTCGTATCGGAAGCGGCTGCCCAGCTCCCGCCGGAACGGAAATAAGGTCCTCCAGCCCGCATGTACTCAGGATGTTGTTGAAAGAGAGGGTAAGCCGATGATGGATGGTATAACCGCACCAAACACCTGTAAAGGGTGTGAAAGGGACATTGCTATTTCGGAAGAGCAAATTACCAGAATTATAAACAACATGAGGCCCGGAATGGAATGTGTGACCGATGATGTGTACGAGACCAGACTGTTAGCCTGCTCGCAATGCGATGAGTTAATGGGTGGGCATACGTGCAGGATCAGCGGAAGTATCGTCCGTGTGCGTGCTCTGGCAGTCAATCAAAATTGTCCCGGCTACAGCGGTTCTCGCTGGCATGGGACATCTTTGAAATGAAATAGGTTCAGACTCCACTGAACATGCGGCTGTTTCTGTGATTAAGACTAATCCGGCTACTTACTTCATTATTTGAAATTTTCATTTGAAGCTTTCGCTGTTCATCTAAAGCCCGATCACGAGTTAAAGTGGTCATACCATGGTCTGCCTTGAGGGCAGACTTTTTGGTTTGGGTGGAGCAGTGGCTTAACGATTGACAAATAGAAGGCAATAAAATATATTAAACATGTAAAATGTTTTTATTTAATTATTAATATTTATATTAATTATCAAGCTGTTACACTGGATGATTGTAAACGTTTAGATGAAAAAGAGATCAGGTCTACACCATATTTTATGAAAGCGTAATCATTGAAGTGTATGGTCCCCATGCGCTTTACTATTTTTGAGGAGGGCTTGTCATGAAGGGTTCTATTGTTGTCCACACGGATTGGGAGCAAGGCGTTATTAATAAAAATATTTACGGACAATTTGCCGAGCATCTTGGACGATGTATTTATGAAGGTTTGTGGGTTGGACAGGATTCCCCGATTCCAAAT
Organism: Paenibacillus sp. LT-B23; assembly: GCF_059417685.1. Taxonomy (NCBI): domain Bacteria; kingdom Bacillati; phylum Bacillota; class Bacilli; order Caryophanales; family Paenibacillaceae; genus Paenibacillus; species Paenibacillus sp. LT-B23. The sequence continues at coordinate 205,841 of NZ_JBSQBM010000005.1, forward strand.
ACGGACGGGATTCGCAATGATGTGGTAGAAGCGCTCAAAAAGCTAAACATTCCTGTGCTGCGTTGGCCGGGAGGCTGTTTTGCGGATGAATATCATTGGAAGGATGGCATCGGACCTAAGGAAAATCGTAAAAGAATGGTCAATACGCACTGGGGCGGTGTGGTGGAAAATAATCATTTTGGCACCCATGAGTTTTTCCAGTTGTGTGAGTTGTTAGACGCAGATCCTTATATTTGCGGGAATGTTGGCAGTGGTACGGTGCAGGAAATGTCGGAGTGGGTAGAGTACATGACATATGACGGGGAATCCCCTATGGCCGCATGGCGGCAGGAAAATGGGCGTGAGCAACCATGGAAGCTCAAATATTTTGGCGTGGGTAACGAAAACTGGGGCTGTGGGGGCAATATGCGTCCGGAATATTATGCCGATCTGTATCGTCGTTATCAGACGTATGTCCGTAATTATGGTGATAACCGTATCTACCGGATTGCAGGCGGGGCGAATGTGGATGATTACCGCTGGACCGAGGTGTTGATGCGCGAAGCCGGGCAATTTATGGACGGATTGAGCTTGCACAGCTACACGGTTCCGGGTAGTTGGGAAGAGAAACGGCAAGCGCTTGGTTTTGACGAAGCAGAATGGTTCGAAACGATGAAAAAATCGTTGCACATGGATGAATTAATCACTCGTCATTCGGCCATTATGGACCGATATGATCCTGACAAACGGGTAGGAATGATTGTGGATGAATGGGGAACCTGGTTCCTAACCGAGCCAGGTACAAATCCGGGCTTCTTATATCAGCAAAATACGATGCGCGATGCGTTAGTAGCCGGACTGCATCTGCACATTTTCCAAGATCACCATGACCGTGTACAGATGACGAATATTGCCCAAATGGTCAATGTTTTGCAGGCTATGGTTCTGACAGAAGGCCCAGCTATGCTCCTGACGCCGACCTACCATGTATTTGAAATGTTTAAGGTGCATCAGGATGCACAAGCGCTGGCAGCCCATGTAACTGTAGGCAATTATGAATATGATGGGCATTCCATTCCACAGGTGAGTGTGTCCGCCTCCAAGGCGAAGGACGGAGATATTCATGTGAGTTTGTGCAACGTCCATCCGGGTGAGACGGCTTCCTTGAATCTGGAGCTGAGAGGACTGGATAACGTCAAGCAAATTAGCGGCGTTGTGCTCGCCAGCGACGATATGCAGGCACACAATACCTTTGACCAGCCAGAGCGTGTAAAAACGGAAAACTTCACGTCCTTCCAGCAGAAAGGTCAGAGTTTGGATGTTACACTGCCACCGATGTCGATAGTGATGCTGACGATTGTACCGTAAATATCTTGTGAACTCAGAAGAAGTATGATTTTGAAAATCGGAACAAAACAAAACCTTGATGGAGCAAGGAAGGCTCTCTCAAGGTTTTAGTTTTACCCAATATTACAATTGCTCGCGGTGGATCACTCTGAATTCCTTGGGTGACATGCCGAAGCGGGAGCGAAATACGCGGTGAAAATACGTATAGTTTGCAAAACCGGACGATTCGGCTGCCTGTTCCAAAGACATGGGGCTGAAAATAATGCGTTCCCTCGCCATGTTGAGCCTGATATCCAGTGTGTACTGCATAATACTCGTATTAAATGTTTCCTTGAACAGATGTACAGCTCTGGATACGCTGATGCCGATGTGTGAGGACACGTCATCCAGCTTAAAATTGGAAGAAGCGTTTTCTTCAATATAATTTTTAATCTGATAAGCAAGATAATTATGATGGGTGGAAGTCGAATGCTCGGACAGCATACGGTCAAACTCCAGGCAAAGAATGCGCATGTAATAGCTCGATATTTCTGGATAAGGATTGGAAATACGCCGCTGCTCCATCACAAGCTGCCGAAATAGGCCAAGCAGTGCTTCGGTAAGCTGGACCTTGATGCGGTTGGGTCGTTTGTGATGGTGCCACCACTCATCTACCCAGGAGCCTCCAAAAAAAATGTGATAATCTCCGCTCTCCACGACCTGTTCCCCCATGGGATTTAACTCACTGTGAATGTCCAGCTCATAAGGCTCGATAGGATTGAACAGCAGCAGGTCACCCGCCTCAATCCGTGTCATTTCCCCGTTAATACGGGCCTGGCAGCGTCCGTCTGTTTGTAGACGAAACAAATAATTTTTGATCCCTTCAGGCTGGTTCGAATAAAAGGGCTTACGATGGAAGGAATAGCCTGCGGTAAGAACCTGACAAGGCTCGACGATAGACATGATGATGACTCCTTTGGGCATATGGCTGCTTCAAATATTGACCAGATTGTTCATGTTTTAATCATATTATTCATTTTAAACGAAACGGAAATAGAATACTATTGTGTCTGTAAGGCTTATAGCAGAATACAGAACATGTTGGAGGCCAGGGGGTGTGACGACGTGGAACGAATGAAGGCCGGGATTATCGGCTGCGGTAACATTAGCGCGGTATATCTTGAAAATCTCCAAAACAGTCCGCTTATCGAAGTGGTGGCCGTGGCTGATTTATTGGAGGAAAGGGCCAAAGCGAGGGCCAATGAATTTAACATTGAAAACGCATACAAGGTAGATGAATTGCTTCGCCAGCCTGAGATTGAGCTTGTATTTAATCTGACCGTGCCTGGCAGCCATGCACTGACGGATATGGCGATACTGGAGGCAGGCAAACATGTGTACAGTGAAAAGCCTTTGGCGGTTTCCTTGGAGGATGGCAAACGTGTTCTGGATCTAGCCAAGGCAAAAAACCTGCGTGTCGGCTGTGCCCCGGATACATTTCTTGGGGCGGGTATTCAGACTGCACGCCATGCCATACAAAACGGAATGATTGGGCAGCCCGTAGCCGCTACTGCCTTTTTTATGGGTAGAGGCCCCGAGTGGTGGCATGCTGATCCGGAATTTTTCTATGCCGCTGGAGGCGGTCCGATGTTTGACATGGGACCTTACTATTTGACGTCGCTGATCCATTTGCTAGGTCGGATCCGGCGAATCAGTAGTTCAGTGGGCATTCAGATTCCTGATCGTCACATACATTCTGGTCCCAAAAGCGGCACACCGCTGCGGGTACAGACACCAACGCATTTGGCCGGAACGATGGATTTCCATAACGGACCCATTGTAACGCTCATTACCAGCTTTGACATTCAAGGGGCGTCAGATCTGCCACGTATTGAAATTTATGGTACGGAAGGAACCTTAATCCTGCCTGATCCGAACTTTTTTAACGGAGATGTCAAGCTTCGCCGATCTGGAGTGGAAACCGAAGAACTCGTGGAACCTTTATTTGAGTGTGGGAAGAACGAACGCGGAATAGGTGCGGGTGAGATGGTGAGAGCCATTCGAAGTGAAAAGAACCACCGTGCTAACGTGGAACTGGCCTATCATGTTTTAGAGGCTATGCATGCTTTTCAGCGCTCCTCATTGGAAGGTAAGCATATTACGTTGGAAAGTACATTTGAGCCAGATGAAGATTTGTATCATGGAACAGACATAACGGTCCATCCATCCTAAATGAAGAGGTGAAGGGTAATGGCTAAAGTAGGATTGCAATTGTACACAGTAAGGGAAGACCTTGAACAGGATTTTGAAGGTACGTTGCGCAAGGTAGCTGAGCTGGGCTATAAAGGAGTTGAATTTCATGCCTTTTTCGGACGCAGTGCCAAGGATGTAAAAGCACTTTTGGATGAGCTAGGTTTGGAAGTTGTCGGAACCCATGTTCAATATACCCGTCTGTTGGACCATTTGGATGAGGAGATCGCTTATCACAAAGAATTAGGGAATAAGTACCTGATCGTTCCTTATTTAACCGAGGAGCAGCGTCAGTGGGATGAGCTTTTTGCAAACCTGAACCGAATTGGTGAAAAAGTGAAGGAACAGGGCTTGGTATTGGCTTACCATAATCATGATTTTGAACTGACGGAAAAAGTCGGTGATCGTCCGGTTTTTGATGCGTTATATGATGCGGTTTCGGCTGATTTGTTGCAGGTCGAAATGGATACTTGTTGGGTATACTACGGAGGCTATGATCCTGTGGAATACATCGGACGTTATCGTGGACGCCTGCCTATCATTCACTTAAAGGATATGGCACGTGACGAGCAGCAAAAAGCAGTTACCGTAGAGCTTGGCAAAGGAGAAGTGCAGCTTCAGGCCATTACAGACGCCGCTATTGAGGCAGGCGTGGATTGGGTTGTTGTGGAACAGGATTTCAGCTCAAATCCTCCAATCGAAAGCATTGAAACCAGCTTTAAGTGGCTCCAACAATACGCAGCTCAGGGAGGAAATATTCATGTCTAAAACACTCAAAATCGGAATTATTGGTTGTGGGGGGATTGCCAACGGCAAGCATTTGCCTAGTCTTGCCAAGCAAAAACGTGCAGAGATCGTCGCTTTCTGTGACATTATTCAAGAACGGGCTGAGGAAGCGGCAGAAAAATTTGGTGTTGAAGGTTCACAAGTTTATAGCGATTATCGGAAGCTGCTTGAAAATAAAGATATTGAAGTCGTACATGTATGTACACCCAACGACTCGCACTCGGAGATTACGGTAGCTGCGCTCGAGGCAGGTAAGCATGTGCTGTGCGAAAAGCCGATGGCCAAAACCGCCGAGCAGGCTAGGGAAATGCTGGATGCCGCAAAACGTACAGGTAAAAAGCTGTCCATTGCGTATCAAAACCGTTATCGTAACGACAGCCTGTATCTGAAGCAATTGGTCGAACAGGGAGAGCTTGGCGAGATTTACCTGGGCAAAGCCATTGCTCTGCGTCGCCGCGCGGTTCCGACGTGGGGAGTGTTTTTGGATGAGGAGAAGCAGGGCGGCGGTCCGCTGATTGATATCGGGACACATGCGCTCGACCTGACCCTCTGGCTGATGGATAATTACAAGCCTAAAAGCGTGCTGGGCTCTACCTTCCATAAACTTGGAGATCGTAAAAACGCGGCAAATGCCTTTGGTCCGTGGAACCCTGAGGAATTTAAGGTGGAGGATTCTGCTTTCGGATTTATTACCATGCAAAATGGAGCCACTATTGTGCTGGAATCCAGTTGGGCACTGAACGTTGTAGAATTTGGCGAAGCGAAGACGCTGTTATGCGGAACTGAGGGCGGAGCCGATATGCAGGATGGTCTGCGTATTAACGGGGAGAAGAATAGTCGCTTGTTTGATACGAAAATTGATCTGGACGCAGGCGGTGTAGCCTTTTACTCTGGAGAAACGGAAAACGAAGCGGATCGCGAAGCCCGTCTGTGGATCGAAGCCATTCTGGACGATAAAGAGCCGCTTGTGAAGCCCGAACAGGCGTTGGTGGTTACTGAAATTTTGGAAGCTATCTATGAATCGGCTCGTACAGGAAAAGCTGTCTATTTCGATTAAGATTAAGCCCGTAAGCATCCGAATAGGCCATCATTATAAGATAAGCAGCTTCTTTCACATATGATACAGGGAGGGATTACGTTTGAAACTTGGAGTATTTATGGTATTGTTCGGCGGACGTTCATTGGAAGAGGCTCTGGACTATGTAGCATCCCAAGGACTGGATGCAGTAGAAATCGGTACAGGTGGTAATCCGGGCGATAAGCATTGCAAACCGGATGAACTGTTGGACAACGAAACAGCGCTCAAAAACTTCAAAAAAGCAGTAGAGTCCCGTGGACTGACTATTAGTGCACTCAGTTGTCACGGCAATCCGCTTCATCCGCAAAAGCATTTGGCACAGGCCGATCATGAGGCGTTTCTTAAAACGGTTCGTTTGGCGGAAAAGCTGGAAGTTCCTGTTGTAAACACCTTTTCCGGCTGTCCGGGTGATCATGAGGATGCGAAGTACCCGAACTGGCCTGTTGCGCCATGGCCGAATGATTTTCAGGAAGTGCTGAAATGGCAATGGGAAAATAAAATTATCCCTTACTGGACCGAAGCTGGAAAATTTGCAGCGGATCATCATGTCAAAATCGGGCTGGAGTTACACGGTGGCTTCTCTGTTCATACGCCAGCGACCTTGCTTCGTCTGCGTGAAGCTGTGGGGGAAGTCATTGGTGCCAATCTTGATCCAAGCCACATGTGGTGGCAGGGTATTGATCCGGTACAGGCGGTTCAAATTTTGGGCCGGGAGAGAGCCATTCATCATTTCCATGCGAAGGATACGTCGATTGACCCGATTAATGTGAATAAATACGGTTTGACCGATATGCAGGATTATACGAATATGCTGGATCGTGCTTGGCAGTTCCGTACCGTCGGCTATGGGCATGATATCAAAACCTGGGCGGATATTATTAGTGCTCTCCGTCTGGTGGGTTACGATTATGTAGTGAGTATTGAGCACGAGGATGGTCTGATGTCCGTCGAGGAAGGCTTTACTAAAGCCGTTCACAATCTTCGCCAGGTCCTTATTGAAGAACCGCTGAGCGAGATGTGGTGGGTCTAACCTAATAGGGGGAAGTATTGATGATTAACGTCACCATTTGGAATGAATTTTTGAACGAGAAGCTGAATGATGAAGCCAAACAAGTATATCCTGATGGGATACACAAGGCATTGGCTGATGGGCTGTCAGGCGAAGGGTTCGCCATTCGAACGGCTACGTTGCGTGATGATGCCCAGCATGGTTTGGGAGAAGAAATCCTGAATTCCACAGATGTGCTGCTGTGGTGGGGGCATAAAGCACATGATCAGGTGAGTGATGAAATTACAGCCTGTGTTGTAAAGCGGGTACAGGAAGGCATGGGCTTGATCGTGCTGCATTCGGGACATTTTTCCAAGCCGTTCAAAGCCCTGATGGGCACAAGCTGTGATCTGAAATGGAGAGTGGCAGGCGAACAGGAAATTATTTGGTCTGTCAATCCGTCCCACCCTATTGCGGAGGGCATTGACGCTAAAATTCTGTTGGAGCACGAAGAGATGTACGGTGAGTTTTTTGATATCCCGGCGCCGGATGAATTGGTCTTTGTCAGCAATTTTGAAGGTGGAGAGGTGTTCAGAACCGGTTGTACCTTCCGTCGTGGCAGTGGTAAAATATTTTATTTCCGCCCGGGTCATGAAACGTATCCAACCTATTACCAGCCCGATATTCTGAAGGTTATTGCTAACAGTATTCGTTGGGCTTATCCGACAAGCATTGTTCAACCAGTTTATGGTAAAAGCCAACCTGTCAGACCTCTCGGTGGTGTATTGGTATAATTGCCATTTATTGATTCCGATAAGCTTGATATTGAACAGACTGACAGGCGGAAATCTCTTGAGATTCCGCCTGTTTTTGATTTAACGTATTTGCCATATACCTCTTATGCTGGTTTGTTGTATAATCAGCTTTGGTCATGGCAACTTTATCGGATTGGGTATTAAATTAAGAAGAAAGTGTTTTCTTTCGGGATAAAGTATGCTAAAATGATATATACTAACAAAAGGAAAGCTTTATCAAACCGAAATGCTAAAGAAGGTGAAAAATATGGAGGGTCAACCGCAACTTGCGAAAATGTGTCCGCGTTTTGAAAGTGCCTTTTCATGTCTGGGTAAGCGCTGGAACGGACTGATTATTCAATCTATGATGAGCGGTCCCAAGCGTTTTAAGGATATTTCCAATCTGATTCCCACAATGAGCGATAAAATGCTGTCTGAGCGGATGAAGGATCTGGAGAATGAAGGGATTCTTACACGCCATGTATACCCGGAAACTCCTGTCCGCATTGAATATGAGCTGACAACCAAAGGCCGTGCACTTCAGCCGGTCATGGAACAGATTCAATATTGGGCCGAGGAATGGATTAGATGAGTATCAAGCCGAATAAACGTTTTTCATAGTAAAACAGCCTTTTCCTAGGAAAAAGGCTGTTTTTTATTTTGTAATTCTTAATAGCCTTTGGCGCGGCCTGCGATTGAAAATAATCCGGTTGCAGTACGACGGGGGACACGGGTTTGAATATCAAGCGCTGCCGTACGGAACGTACCGAGGCAGGAATGGCAAAGTCTTCCTGCATAAATCGGGGAATGGCAGGACTCGCAAGGATAATCAAGCTGACTATAGGTGGTGGGAAACTTGCCTGCTCTTACCCAGTCTATGAGCAAATCCATAGGTGTGCCGGTTGCTTCACTAAGCTGGCGAGTATGAGTAGCGGGATGTTTCCACAAATAGTTGGAACAGCGATCATAAAATAAATTTTCTTCTTGGATACAGGTATTGCACAGGTTTCTAAGATTTTTCCGGAAAACGGAACCACACTTTGGGCAATTAGCAGTATGTATCTCCATAGAAACCAGTCCTTTATATCGATTTATAGTGAATATTTAAAATTTATTAGTTACATATTACTATGACTTTATACCTATATCAATCTTTATTTAAAGGAGCGACGTTTTTTAAGTGTATGTTAAAATCTGTATTGACATAACCTTGTTACTTATGTATAATCACTTACATAAAGTTACTAAATGGGAAAAATAAATCGATGAATGATAAGGGGATTTTTAACATGATGCCATCTTTGTTTTTAGCCCACGGATCGCCTATGCTTGCTATTGAACAGACAGAATATACTGCTTTTCTGGAGCAGTTCGGAAAGAGCATTCGCCCAAAGGCCATTGTTATCTTCACCGCCCATTGGGAGACGCAAACATTGACAATTAGTTCGATAGACGGCACTTACGATACGATTTATGATTTTGGCGGTTTCCCACCGGAGCTGTATGCAGTGAAATATCCGGCTCATGGTTCGGTGGAGCTGGCGGCCAAGTTGAAAGAATTATATGAGCAAAAGAGCATTGATGTACAAACAGATCGGGCGCGAGGGCTGGATCATGGGTCCTGGACACTTCTGCATCGTATGTATCCTGAGGCGGATATCCCGGTAGTTCAAATTTCCGTGAATCCGTTTCTATCGCCGAAAGCACAATATGCTATTGGAGAAGTGTTGCGCGGGCTAGGTGAACAGGATATTTTGGTCATTGGGAGTGGTGTAACTGTCCATAATCTGCGCATCGTCAAATGGGGACAAACGAAAACAGAGCCCTGGGCTCTTGATTTTGATGACTGGATTATTGAAAAGGTACAGAATGGAGATGTGGTGGCCTTGGACCGCTATGAAAGTGAAGCCCCGTATGCTCGTCAGGCGGTACCGAGGGCTGAACATTTTGTACCGTTGTTTATTGCCATGGGGAGTGGAGATCCGGCGAATAGAGCCAAGGTTGTCCACAGAAGCTATGAGATGGGGAATTTAAGTTATCTGTGCTTCCAGTTCTAAAAGTGTGGAGAAGAATGTTGGCGGGATGTTAGGCGCTTCGCGATCCATTTGATCTTATGATCGCTGTTGCAGCGGGATTCTTTTGGGTTGTATAAGACATTTAGAGGTGAGAATCCCGCTGCAAAGGCGAATGCTTCGCTTCTTCAGTTTCAAATGGATTGCTCCGCTGCTGCCCGCCATTTAGTTGGAGTGGGAGTGTAAAATTAAGAGAGTGTTCTGTAAGCCATACAGTTTACAGAACACTCTCTTTTACATAAAATAAAACAAATAATTTAAATTCGGCAAATCTCACGCGGGCACAGTTCACAATGACATACGCCTTGCAGCATTTCCAAATCCTTGACAACGATCATGCCATTATCATATTCGACTGCATTTTTTTTGCGCAAATCACTCAGCATCCGGTTTACACTTTCACGGGTGGCACCGATCATATTGGACAGGTCGGTATGAGTAATTTTTTTATGAATAAGAATATGCTCTCCGTGAGGCTCTCCGTAGGTGTTGCACAGACGGATCAGTGTGGAGCACAGAGCACCGGGCTTGCCGTACATCATCAAATCCCGAAACTTGGTCTGGGTAATACGGTGGTGGGACCCCATCCATTTCATAAAGTCAATGGCAAAATCACAGTGCTGGCAAATGAGTAGCTCCAAATCCGTATGATCGACAACACCGATATCACTGTCCTCCAGAACTTCGGCAGAAAAGGAGTGCTTGGTACCAAAAAATGGATCAGCTTGACCAATCAGATCGCCGCTTTGGTACATATATAGTATAAGTTCCTTACCCTCATCCGTTGTTTTTGTTACTTTAACGCGTCCGCGCCTGATATAAAACAGCTTATCCGCTGTATCTCCTTCCCAGAATAGATGCGAGCTTTCTGGCATGACCCGATCTTTCATCATCACTTGCAGCCGGTTGAAGCTGGCCTCCGAGAAGCAACAGGTGTTGCCGCGGGCTTCCATTACGTTTGCAGGGTTTCTCATCGTCCATTTCCCCTTTGTTTCCTTTGTTTTTTTATCTGCAACTTGATCAATTCAAATTCATTATATACCTGTGCTATGCGTTTTTGGGGCAAGAAGAGGGGGTAAAAGTGGCAGAATTCCAAACTTTGTGATTTAATTCACTTCATAAAATAAAATTTTAAATATATTGTGAAAAAAATCACAATATATCTTGAAAAGCTGTGTTACGATCAGTGCGTGAACAAGAGATAGTACACGAGATAACAGGAGGATGAGGGAAATGGCTGTTAAAAACGAGGTTATCCAAAAAGAGCAAAGCGCTGAGCAGTATATTCAAACGCTGATTGACCGGGCGAACCGGGCACAGAAGGCTTTCATGAGTATGAATCAGGAGCAGATTGACGAAATCGTACAAGCTATGGCAATCGCAGGGATGGATAAGCACATGCATCTGGCGAAGCTGGCTGTTGAAGAAACAGGACGCGGTGTGTATGAGGACAAAATCATTAAAAACATGTTTGCAACAGAATATGTCTATCATAGTATCAAAAATGAAAAAACCGTTGGTGTCATTGAAGATAATGACTTTGACAGTTTTCAAAAAATAGCAGAGCCCGTCGGCATCATTATGGGGATTACTCCAGTGACTAATCCGACTTCAACTACAATGTTCAAAGCGTTGATTGCTATAAAAACACGTAATCCGATCATCTTCGGTTTCCATCCATCCGCTCAATCGTGTAGTGCGGAAGCAGCTCGCGTTTTGCTTGAAGCAGCCGTCAAACATGGTGCTCCGGCCGATTGTATTCAATGGATTGAAGCTCCATCAATGGATAAGACAAATTCACTCATGAATCATCAGGATGTGGCGCTGATTCTGGCAACTGGTGGATCAGGCATGGTTAAGGCGGCGTATAGCTGCGGTAAACCGGCTCTGGGTGTAGGCCCAGGTAACGTGCCTTGCTTTATTGAAAAAACAGCAGACATCAAGCAGGCCGTGAACGATCTCATCCTCTCCAAATCTTTTGACAACGGTATGATCTGTGCTTCCGAGCAAGCGGTTATTATCGAAGAGCCAATCTTCGAACAAGTGAAAAAATTGATGATCGCTAACGGCTGCTATTTTGTAAATAAAGAAGAAGCAGCAAAGCTCACTCAAGGAGCTATGAATGTAGAGAAATGTGCAGTGAACCCGGCCATCGTCGGACAGTCTGCTGTAAAAATTGCTGAAATGAGTGGTATCACAGTACCAGCAGGAACTAAAATTTTGGTCGCTGAGATTGAAGGGGTAGGAACAAAATTCCCATTGTCTGCGGAAAAATTGAGTCCTGTATTGGCTTGCTATAAAGTGAAAAATGCGGAACAAGGTATTCAACGCGCTGCTGAAGTCGTGGAATTCGGGGGCATGGGCCACTCGTCCGCTATTCATTCGAACGATGAGGACGTTATCGCTCGGTTCGCAAACCGTTTGCAAACAGGCCGTATCATTGTAAATTCGCCTTCCACACATGGTGCGATCGGTGACCTCTACAACACCAACCTTCCATCACTGACACTTGGTTGTGGTTCGTACGGACGTAACTCGACTTCGTCGAACGTATCGGCAGTCAACTTGATTAATGTGAAAAGGGTGGCGAAACGTACGGTGAATATGCAATGGTTCAAAGTACCTTCCAAAATTTATTTTGAAAAAAATTCGACTCAGTATCTTGCTAAAATGCCTGATATCACACGTGTAGCCATTATCACAGACCCTATGATGGTGAAACTCGGATATGTGGATCGTGTCATTCATTATTTACACCAACGCCAAACACCGGTAGCTATCGAAGTGTTCTCGGAAGTAGAGCCAGATCCATCGACAGTTACAGTAGAACGTGGTACTGAAATGATGAGACGTTTCCAACCGGATTGCATCATCGCACTGGGCGGCGGTTCGCCAATGGATGCTGCCAAAGGCATGTGGATGTTCTATGAATACCCAGATACTGATTTCAACAATCTGAAACAAAAATTTATGGATATCCGCAAACGGATTTACAAGTACCCACGTCTGGGTCAAAAAGCGCAATTTGTAGCCATTCCTACAACCTCGGGTACAGGTTCGGAAGTTACATCGTTCGCAGTTATTACAGACAAAAATCAGGGCAACACGAAGTATCCGCTGGCTGACTATGAGCTGACTCCTGATGTGGCAATTATTGACCCTGAGTTTGTATATTCGCTGCCTAAAACGGCTGTAGCGGATACAGGTATGGACGTTCTGACACATGCCATTGAGGCTTACGTGTCTGTAATGGCTAGTGACTACACAGATGGTCTGGCGATTAAAGCTATTCAACTGGTATTCCAATACCTGGAGCAATCGGCTCTGACTGGCGACAAGCTGGCTCGTGAAAAAATGCATAATGCTTCCACACTGGCAGGGATGGCGTTTGCCAATGCGTTCCTGGGCATTAACCATAGCCTTGCGCACAAATGGGGCGGACAATATCACACAGCCCACGGCCGTACGAATGCCATTTTGTTACCACACGTCATTCGCTATAATGCGAAAAAACCGACAAAATTCGCTTCGTTCCCTAAATATTCGCACTTTGTTGCGGATGAGCGTTATGCAGAAATTGCACGCATACTGGGACTGCCTGCACGTACGACTGAAGAAGGGGTTAATAGCCTGATTGAAGCGATCCGCAAGCTGAACAAAACACTCGGTATCGAGGAATCGTTCCAGCAAATCGGCTTCGATGCGAAGGATTTTGAATCGCGTGTAGATTATCTGGCTGACCGCGCTTTTGAGGATCAATGTACAACTGCGAATCCGAAGCTGCCGCTGGTTACCGAATTGGCTGATGTATACCGCAATGCCTTCTACGGACGTTTTGACCAATAATATATAGGTACGAAGAGGCTTGTAACTAAGCATTTTCCCGTTCAATACCAATGCAGGCTCTCTATATAGAGGGCCTGTTGGTTTGGGAAGGGAGGTGAACGGCAAGGATAAAGGTACGGGCGTAATCGCCAGGGAAAATAAAGTGATAAATGTCACCTATATTGTGATTTTTGTCACATACTACACTCTATCATTATTCTACAATAAGGGTGTAAGAAAGGTCCCGACACTGAGCGTAAGGCATCGGTGAAAAGGCCGGGCTCGAGACACTATTTAATGTGAAAAAAATCACAAGTCCGGAAGACCAAACAATTTGGAGGGATTTACATGTCGGTGATTGAGAGAGAATTACAAGAGCAACAATCTGGCTGGAGAGGTTTTAAAAAAGGCAAATGGACTAAAGAAGTCAACGTCAACGATTTTATTGAAACCAATATCTTACCTTATGTCGGCAACGAAGAATTTCTGGTTGGCCCTACCGCCAACACAACTGCTCTGTGGGATATTGTATCTGATCTTACCAAAAAAGAGTTGGCAAACGGCGGCGTGCTTGATGTAGACGTAAATACGCCATCTACTATTATTTCACATAAGCCGGGTTATCTAGACCGGGATAAAGAACAAGTCGTTGGTGTACAAACAGACGCTCCATTCAAACGCTCCTTGCAGCCGTTTGGTGGAATCCGGATGATGATCGACGCTTGCAAAGCCTATGGCTTTGAAGTACCGCAAAGCATTGTTGATATCTTCACTCATATTCGTAAAACGCATAATCAGGGTGTATTCGACGCTTATACCGATGATATGAGAGCAGCTCGTAAAGCGGGTATTATCACTGGTTTGCCGGATGCATATGGTCGTGGACGCATTATCGGTGACTACCGTCGTGTAGCACTGTACGGTGCAGACTTCCTGATAAAAGACAAAAAGACTCAACTGAAAAGCCTTGAAGTGGATTCAATGGAAGAAGACGTAATTCGTCTGCGTGAAGAAATTTCCGAGCAAATTCGCGCTTTGAACGAGCTGAAACAAATGGCTGCTGAGCATGGTTTCGACATCTCAAAGCCTGCTAACAACGCGAAAGAAGCTTTCCAATGGGTGTATTTTGGCTATCTTGCAGCAATCAAAGAACAAAATGGTGCAGCAATGTCCTTAGGACGTGTATCTTCCTTCCTTGATATTTATACTCAACGGGATATGGAAGAAGGCGCAATGACAGAAGAGCAAGCACAAGAATTAGTCGATCATTTTGTTATGAAACTGCGTATTGTTAAATTCCTGCGCACACCTGACTATAATGAACTGTTCAGCGGAGATCCAACATGGGTAACTGAATCCATTGGCGGTATGTCCATTACTGGAGAAACTCGGGTTACTAAAAACAGCTTCCGTTTCTTGCACACCCTGTACAATTTGGGACCTGCACCGGAGCCAAACCTGACTGTACTGTGGTCAGAAAAATTGCCTGAGGGCTTCAAAAAATATTGTGCCAAAGTTTCTATTGAAACTAGCTCCATTCAGTATGAAAATGATGATCTGATGCGTCCGATTTATGGCGATGACTATGGTATCGCTTGTTGTGTATCGGCAATGAAAATCGGTAAACAAATGCAATTCTTTGGTGCCCGTGCCAACTTGGCTAAAGCTTTGTTGTATGCCATCAACGGTGGTGTGGATGAAAAATCAGGTGCTCAAGTGGGTCCTGAATATCCTGCAATTACAGGTGAAGTGTTGGATTACGAGGAAGTGCTGAGCCGCTTCAAGCCAATGATGGAATGGTTGGCAAAATTGTACATGAACACTTTGAACGTTATTCACTACATGCATGACAAGTACAGCTACGAACGGATTGAAATGGCACTGCATGACCGTGATATTGTCCGTACGATGGCTTGTGGTATTGCTGGTCTGTCCGTTGCTGCCGATTCCCTGAGCGCCATTAAACATGCGAAGGTTAAACCGATCCGTAACGAAAAAGGCATCGCCATTGACTTTGAAATCGAAGGGGAATACCCTTGCTACGGTAATAACGATGATCGTGTAGATAACATCGCAGTAGAACTGGTAGAGTCCTTCATGGGCATGATCCGCAAGCACAAAGCTTACCGGAATGCGGTTCCTACTCAATCTGTACTGACCATTACTTCCAACGTGGTGTACGGTAAGAAAACAGGTACAACACCGGATGGACGTAAAGCTGGCGAACCGTTTGCACCAGGTGCGAACCCAATGCACGGACGCGACAAAAAAGGTGCTTTGGCTTCCCTTAGCTCCGTAGCTAAGTTGCCTTACGAGCACAGTCTGGATGGTATCTCGAATACCTTCTCCATCGTGCCTAAAGCCCTGGGTAAAGAAGAAGAAACACGCAAAACGAATCTCGTTTCCATGATGGATGGCTACTTTGGAAGCCATGCGCATCATCTGAACGTCAACGTGTTTGCTCGTGAACAATTGCTGGATGCGATGGATCACCCAGAAAACTATCCACAGCTTACAATTCGTGTATCGGGTTATGCCGTTAACTTTATCAAGCTGACTCGTGAACAACAGTTGGATGTTATTAACCGTACTTTCCACGGTACAATGTAACAAAGCTTTACGTATCATATATTACAACGACGCACGCATAGCGGATGCGGGAAGGAAGATGCAACATGCTGAAAGGTCACATACACTCATTGGAAACCTTCGGGACCGTAGATGGTCCCGGCATCCGCTTCGTGCTTTTTATGCAAGGATGCTTGTTAAAATGTCAATATTGCCACAACCCGGACACCTGGGCTTTAAATGAAGGCAATCCAATGACACTGAAGGAGGTATTGGCTGAAATTGAGCCATATTTAGCCTACTACCGTTCTTCGGGAGGCGGTTTGACCGTATCCGGTGGAGAACCGACACTGCAAGCTCATTTTGTAGCAGAGCTGTTCAAAGAAGTGAAGCAACGCTGGAATTTGCACACGACGCTGGACAGTAACGGTTTTAATGACGCAGGCCGTATCCAAGAACTGCTGGACGTAACGGACTTGGTGTTGCTGGATATTAAGCATATTGACAACGACAAGCATATTAAGCTTACAGGCAAGTCCAACGATCGTATGCTAAGTACGGCACGCTGGTTGTCTGAACAAGGGCGCAAGATGTGGATTAGACATGTCTTTGTACCGGGTATTCATGATGACGAGCAGGATCTGCTGAATTTGGGTCGGTTTATAGGAACGTTGAACGGAGTCGAAAAGTTCGAAATTTTACCCTACCACCAAATGGGTGTATACAAGTGGGAAATGCTCGGCAAGGCGTATCCGCTGGAAGGGGTTCCGTCCCCCACAGAAGAAGAGGTTCAACGGGCCTACCGTCTCATTGAAGAGGGCCGCATGGAGACCGCAGGGACAAATGTCGTCGGTCGTTCGTCATAATGTTGAATGGCCTTTAAATTACTTTCTGGTTATGAACCGCCGCCCATCAGGTCAGATGGGGCGGCGGTTTTTTGTTATAAAATTTCTTGCAGCGACAGGAGGAAGTTCCCTTTTTTTCATGTTCAGCAAAATTCCCAGCAACTTTTGGACAACAGCTGCGTCTAATAGTATGACTTTTTACGGGAATGATAATAATTTGGTAATAGAAGGAGACAGAGAATGAATTTCAAGAAATGGACCATGCTCACCGCGCTTGCGGTAGCTCAGGTGGCCGCAGTAGCCCCTGTAGGAGCAGAAGCAGTATCCACTGTTCAATCCACCGATTCGGTTAGCGGACAGCAGGCTCAGGCCAATGTCACAGATTCCGGCGTTCAGAATAGCATCGGGGGACAAGATAGCACTGGAACACAAAATGACACGGTGACACCTGATAACACAGGCGTATCCAATGATCCTTTGTCTGGCTTGCCGACGGATACAACCAACGGATCGAACGTATCCAATGATGTATACGGTGGAGACGGAACGATCACCAACCCTGGCGGTTCTCCAACATCCATGAGTGCAAATCAACTGATTTTGTATTTGAACAGCGCAAAAATGGAACAAAACGGACAGGTGTACACGGCGACTCAGCCGATGACAGTCAAGGACGGCGTTTCTTATGTAGCTATCCGTTCGCTTGTCAGCCGCGTCGGATTACAGTTTAGTTATGACACTGCTACCAAGGAAACCGTTATCACCCAAGGTACAAACGTGCTGCGCTTCAAGACTGACAGCAAGGTTTACACCGTTAATGGCGAAGCTAGACAAATGAAGGGGCCGGCATTCCAGCAAAAGAACGTATTTATGGTGCCATTGACGTCTATTACACAGGCCTTAAATATTCCTTATACTGTAAATAATACAACAAAACAGGTTATTATGGATTTGAATCAAAAGCCTAAAGCTTCCTTCACAGTTCAGCAAAAAGATATCTATGCGGGCGAAACCCAAGTTACGTATTTGACGAAGGAATCTTCTCCTACAGGTCTTCCGATTGTGAATCAACGTTGGGAAGGCAAGCAGGACGTATTTCAGGAGCCAGGTACATATGTAGTTACCTATTCCGTTCTTGACTCCGCAGGGAACTGGAGTGATCCATACTCAGTTACGATTACGGTAAGACCGCCGAATCAGCCGCCAGTGGCTCTGTTTACAACAGATAAAAAAGAATACAAAATGGGTGAAAAAATCACGATCACGGATCTGAGTACGGATGATGAAAATGCGATCACCAAACGTGATTGGGTGAATAAGAAACTGGCATTTTTCGAACCGGGTGATGTGACCATTACGCTGACCGTGACTGATAAGCATGGTGCAACAGGTACTGTAAGCGAAACGATTAAAATTACGAATGAATTGCTGTACAACGAAGATGATTTTAACAAAATCTTCACGCCTTATGGTGATAAATACAGTGTGGACGGCAGTCAGGTGCCTACCATGGCTACTATACCTTTAACCAGTACATCTTCACCACGTCTTCTGATCCGTGCTAACAGCCCGGAACGTGTATTCCAGGATGGTATTGTGTATCAGGAAATGGGATCGGGCAGCACACGTGTACTCGTCCATCATGTGAATGAAACGGGCCGAGATGTGAAAATGTACGTAATCGCGACAAACAATAATATTACTGCTGCTAATATGAACGTCGAAAATTCCGGTTTTGCCGGACCATCTGAGTTTGCAACCGCTGCGGGTAAAGTTTCGATCCAACGGTATTTTCAATCTATGCAGGATGGAAGCAAACGCTCCAGCACAGTCTTGAATCCGGGCGAAAGCCGCGTTATTTTACAGGATTTGAGCGCGCAAAAAATTAAGCAAAAACAGGTTATTTCTCTCTTGTCTGACCTGTATACAGATCAACCGATCCAATACACAGTTATTGTGCTAGATGCAAATGTAGATCCACTGACCGTAATGCCTACCTTGGCAAAACTGCCTAAGGATGGAATTCATAACCGCGGAACATACGCTAATTCCGATATCTCGCTTGAATATACAGAAGAGGTTGGTAAAACAGCTCAGCGTATCGTTCTTGGAGATAATAAGACTGACCCGAACCTGATTGGTACGGATGGTCTGGACGGTTCTTCTGCCTCCAATGCGGGTAACTTTGGTGTTGTATACAAAATCAAGCTGGACCATGTAGCGCCGTATTCCCTGATTACATTTAACCCGCGTGGTGGTGAAT
The DNA here is from genome assembly GCF_059417685.1 of Paenibacillus sp. LT-B23. NCBI lineage: Bacteria > Bacillati > Bacillota > Bacilli > Caryophanales > Paenibacillaceae > Paenibacillus > Paenibacillus sp. LT-B23. Next base: position 224,615 of record NZ_JBSQBM010000005.1, read on the forward strand.
ACTCCGGCTATGCTATGGTGAACAATCAGGTTGTGGGTATCCCGACAAACGGCGCTGTATGGGCTCCGAATGAGATGAGTGTGCTGTATCGTACAGGTCATATCGAGGAAAGTGTAGAGATGTATTTCACTGCGGCGGCGGGTAGTAACTTGCCAGTTTCCGTGGTAGTTATGCCATTACCAGCTATTAAAAATTAATATGAATATCCGGTTTTGTTTATCGGCTTAGACCGAAAGGGTCTCATCATTCACCGTTTAAAGTCAGATCACTTACAGAATAAAGGCGTTCTCCTGCTGCGGATTCAGTTCCAGTACAGGAGAACGTTTTTTCTTTATCAAGAGCGCGAATATCTCTTATAACTTTGACTTTAATCGTGGTATAATAAGTAGATGCAAGCCTAAGCCTGCATCAGAAAACCTGAAACTACAGACAGGGGAGGGTGAAACGCATGCTGACAAAGGATGAGATTATCGCAACAATGTCCGCTCAGGGGCTGCGTATTACGGATCAGCGCAAGACGCTGGCCACGTTATTTTCCGAGAATGAAGGGTATCTGTCCCCCAAAGACGTTTATGAATATATGGGTAAAAAATACAGCGGACTCAGCTTCGACACCGTTTATCGTAATTTGCGTGTAATGCAGGAATTGGGTGTGCTGGAGCAGGTATCTTTTGAGGATGGAATGAAGTTCAAGGTGAGCTGCAATGAGCATCATCACCACCACCATATGATTTGCTTGAGCTGTCAGAAAACATTACCGATCTCTTTCTGCCCGATGCAGATGACAGATACGACAGATCAGTTCCAAATCGTCGAGCACAAGTTTGAAATTTTCGGCTATTGCAAGGAATGTCAGGAAAAGAACGGGCACACAGAAGCCAATTCTAAAGGGGGATACAAACAGGCGAGCGGTCACACTCACATCCACGGAGGCTACTGAAATGAAGATTACCACACGAAGAGTGGTTCAAGCTCCGATTAAGTTATACCGATCCTATATTTCACCATTAAAGCCACCGACCTGCCGCTTCTATCCGACGTGCTCACAGTACGCGCTGGAGGCGGTGGAGGTGCATGGAGCGCTCAAGGGCTCCTGGCTGGCCGCCAAACGTATAGCGAAGTGTCATCCCTTTCATCCAGGTGGTGTAGATCTGGTGCCTCCTGCTAAAAAGAGGGCAAATAGATCTGACGAAGATCGTTTTGCTGATCGTGCCGGGAAGGGCTTGACTTGACATAGCTATGCGCGTTTGGTTATATTTTGGATAATAATGTTTTCCTGCGAAGGGATGAGTAGGGTCAACCGTCCAGTACAGAGAGCCGGGGTTAGCTGCAAACCGGTCTGGAACGAAGCCTGAATATGGTCCTGGAGGAACCTTTTTCGAGCGTGTTTGCCACCAGTTCAATGGTTATAGGGCGAACGACCGTAAGGGAAAGGCGTGATCCAGCGTTAATGGGCGGTCAGAGTGACCGGTGAAGCCTGTAGTCTGCGAGGATACGGGAAATTTGGGTGGTAACGCGTGAGGTGACTCTCGTCCCATAGGGGCGGGGGTCTTTTTTGTGCCCAATTAGTGTGAAAAGCATGAATTGGAGTACCAAATTCAAGGGAGCATGTCTTATTTCGCTGCCGTGAACAAAACAGGAGGCAATACACATGTCCAATGAGAAAACATTTTACATTACGACACCGATTTATTATCCAAGCGACAAGCTACATATCGGTCATGCGTACACTACGGTAGCCGGAGATGCAATGGCCCGCTACAAACGGCTGCGCGGCTACGAGGTGCGCTATTTGACGGGAACGGATGAGCATGGTCAGAAGATTGAGCAAAAGGCGAGTGCGGCTGGCAAAACACCGCAACATTTTGTTGACGATATTGTGGCAGGGATTCAGGATTTATGGCGGAAGCTCGACATTTCCAATGACGATTTTATCCGCACAACGGAAGAGCGTCACAAGAACGTAGTACAGGAAATTTTTGATCGCTTGCTCAAGCAAGGGGACATTTACAAAGGGGAATATGAAGGCTGGTACAGCATTCCTGACGAGACTTACTACACAGAAACTCAACTGGTTGACGTGGTGAAGGATGCGGAAGGCAATGTAGCTGGAGGTAAAAGCCCGGACAGCGGACACCCTGTAGAACTGGTCAAGGAAGAGTGTTACTTTTTCCGTATGAGCAAGTATGCTGATCGTTTGCTGCAATTTTATGAGGAGAACCCGCAATTTATCCAGCCGGAATCCCGTAAAAAAGAGATGATTAACAACTTCATCAAGCCGGGGCTGGAGGATTTGGCTGTATCTCGTACAACCTTTGACTGGGGCGTTAAGGTGAAGGGTGATCCGAAGCATGTCGTATACGTGTGGATTGATGCGCTCTCCAACTACATTACAGCCCTGGGCTATGGTTCCTCCAATACCGAGCTGTACGATAAATTTTGGCCTGCCAATGTGCATATCGTAGGGAAGGAAATTGTACGGTTCCATACGATTTACTGGCCAATCATGCTGATGGCGCTAGACCTCCCGTTGCCTAAAAAAGTATTTGCACACGGCTGGTTACTTATGAAGGACGGTAAAATGTCCAAGTCCAAAGGTAACGTCGTAGACCCTGTAACGCTGATTGACCGCTATGGTCTGGATCAACTTCGTTACTACTTGCTGCGTGAGGTGCCTTTTGGTGCGGATGGAACTTTTACACCGGAAAGTTTTGTGGATCGGGTCAATTCTGATTTGGCGAATGATCTGGGTAATTTGTTGAATCGTACCGTAGCGATGGTAGACAAATATTTTGAAGGCAAGGTTCCGGCTTATGAAGCGAATGTAACAGCATTCGACGGGGCTTTGGAAGAAATGGCAACAGCGACTTACAGTAAAGTGGAAGAAGCGATGGAAAACATGGAGTTTTCCGTGGCGTTGACGGGGATTAGTCAATTTATTAGCCGCAGCAACAAGTATATTGACGAAACACAACCATGGAACCTGGCCAAGGATGAGAACAAGCGCCGTGATCTGGCATCCGTTATGGTGCATCTGGTAGAAAGCCTGCGTATTGCGTCTATTTTGCTCCAACCGTTCTTGACCCGTGCCCCGCATAAAATTTGGGAACAACTGGGCATCAAGGAAGGCGAACTGACTGCATGGGACAGCGGCAAGCAGTTTGGTCGCATGCCGGAAGGAACGCAACTGGTCAAAGGCAATCCCATCTTCCCGCGTCTGGATTCAGAGCAGGAGGTTGCTTTCATCGTGGAAGCGATGACGGGCGGCAAGAAGGCGGAGGAAGCTACTGCGCAGGTTCAACCGCAGAATGCGGCGGAGGCGGGCCAAGAAGCGCCAGAGGCGAAGGAAGAGATTGGTATTGAGGACTTTGCCAAGGTAGAACTGCGCGTCGCTCAGGTTATCGCCTGTGAGCCTGTGAAGAAGGCCGATAAGCTGTTGAAGATTCAGCTTGATCTTGGTTATGAGCAACGTCAGGTGGTATCGGGCATTGCCAAGTTCTATACGCCGGAGGACATGGTTGGACGCAAGGTGATTTGTGTGACCAATCTTAAGCCTGTGAAGCTGCGCGGGGAACTTTCTCAAGGAATGATTTTGGCAGCATCGCACGGAGATCAGCTTACGCTAGCTACAGTACCGGAAAGTATGCCTAACGGCGCGATTGTAAAATAAATAAAGCTCGTCATGAGCGTATGTCTTTCGGCTTGTATGCCGGGGCATACGCTTTTTGGGTTGCAACATATTTGGCTGCTTCCTCACGTATGTTTTAGTAATAGGGCTTGTATGCTCGTGTTTACTTAAGACAGACGGGAGGACGTCATGATGACGGATGTTAACGCCGGGCTGGCGATCATAGCGGGACTGGTTTCTTTTTTCTCACCTTGCTGTTTGCCACTGTACCCCTCTTATTTATCTTATATGACGGGTATGTCGGCACGTGAACTGGCCGAAGGGCGGCATAAGGCTGAGGTACGTTATCGTACGATGGGACATACCCTAGCTTTTGTGCTGGGCTTTTCCGTAGTGTTCTATTCCTTGGGTGCAAGTGTAGGGTGGCTTGGAGAATGGTTTGGCAATTATAAGGATACGCTAAGGGTAGTTGCGGGGCTATTGATCTTGGTGATGGGGCTGGTATCACTTGGCGTAGTGCAGCCTTTGATTTTGATGAGGGAGCATAAGTTTCGCTGGACATGGAAGCCTGCCGGTTACGCCGGTTCCTTTGTGATCGGAATCGGGTTTGCGGCAGGCTGGTCTCCCTGTATCGGTCCCATGCTGACAGCTATTATTGCCTTGGCGGCAGTAGAGCATCATACCTGGTTCAAGCTGGTCACAGGCTACGCGCTTGGTTTTGCGATTCCATTTTTTGCATTGGCTTTACTGGCTGGCTCTGTTCGTCTATCCTCACGTTACACGTCAATTATCGTCAAAACAGGAGGTATACTGCTGATCATTACCGGGGTTTTACTAGTAACAGATCATATGACGGATGTAACGCTGTATTTACAGCGGATAGCGCCGGATTGGATGCTGGTTATGTGAAATATTCAATACGACTTAATGGAAAATGTTCAAAAATGCGCTCTGTGATAAATTCTCGCAGTGCGTTTTGCTGTTCATCGGGATAAACGTATTTGTTCTGTCCCCAACGTCCCCATTTTTTCTTACGTTTCTCCATGTCCATTTCCAGCTTGGTTTTTGGATAACGCTTCTCGATCACAGCCTTGGACGTTTTGGTAAAACGGTGCTGGATCAATTCGAACGTCAGATCATTTGTGGCATCCTGAGGCAAGGTTTCACTCAATTTGCGCAGCAGTTCGCCATATCCTTCTTCCCAGCCGTCATACCAGATGATTGGCGCAATAATAAAACCTAGCGGATAACCGGCTCGGGCGATTTTACCTGCCGCTTCAATGCGTTCCTCGAAGCGCGAAGTCGCAGGCTCAAACTGTTTAATAACATAATCGGAATTAATGCTAAACCGGATGCGGGTATGACCATTATGCTTAATATCCAGTAGCGGATCGACATGATGATATTTGGTAACAAAACGCAGGCGACCAAATTCTTCATCTGCCATAAAACGAATCAATTCTCCGAGCGATCCGGTGATATGCTCCAAACCGACCGGGTCGGAGGTACAGGCTGCTTCAAAACGAGTAATTTCAGGCGCACGTTCCTCGATATAGCCTTTAGCTGCCGATAAGATATCATCGGTATTGACATAGACGCGTATATACGGCTTTGCCCCTAATGTCGTTTGCAAATAACAATAGTGGCAGTGTCCCATACATCCGGTCGAAATGGGAATGGCGTATTCAGCAGAGGGCTTCGACTGGTCGAAAGTTAGCGTTTTGCGAATACCGACGACCAACGTCTTTTTCGCCATTCGATACTTTTCAACTTCGGTTTCGCCCGGTAAATTGGTAATCCGGTTATGGGATGTGGTCATACGATACGGAATGTCTTTGACTTTTACCCAATCCATAATACGCTGACCCTTGGGATAATTCAGTGCGTCCGGTTCAAAGAATACCAGATCAGGCACGAACGGTTTGGTTCCTTTGATTTTGACAGGAGTACGCTCAAGCGTGGACATAGGTAACGCTCCTTTCAGGAATAAAATCTCCAGTAGTAGCTCAGTTGTCCAACTTTACTCATGCCGTAGGGTAAACGATACAGGGACGCTATTAGTGTGCCCTGCTTAAATTGAACAAATCGTGGCAATAGCTGTGAGCGGGGGGATGAGACTTGCCAATAGGCAATGATAACATGTATCATTACATATGTAGGTTCAACGCAGGAAATGAAGGCGGTAGCGCCCGTTCAATAACAGAAAAGAGGGAAACAAGTGCCAACGCCAAGCATGGAAGATTATTTGGAGCGCATTTACCAACTGATTGATGAGAAGGGATACGCCCGTGTCTCGGATATCGCAGAAGGTCTGGAGGTCCATCCTTCGTCCGTTACCAAGATGATCCAGAAGCTGGATAAGGACGATTATCTCGTATATGAAAAATATCGGGGATTAATTTTGACACCCAAAGGGAAAAAGGTCGGCAAACGGCTGGTTGACCGCCACCAGTTACTAGAGCAATTTCTGGATATGATTGGGGTCGATAAGGACCTGATCTATAAAGATGTGGAAGGTATTGAGCACCATTTAAGCTGGGATTCCATCACCCGCATTGAGACATTGGTCGAATATTTCCGCCGGGATGAAGATCGTTTGCGCCAGCTTCACGATATACACAAGGAATTGAGTGGTGATTCCTGACAGGCATCGTCCGTAAGGACAGATGCTTTTTTATTTGTCTCTACCGCAACAAATACCCGGTTATTAGCGTCTATCCATTATATAGCAGGACAAGACAGGGGTTAAAAATTAACGGGGTTAGCGGAGGATAGTATCATATGAATTGGAAGAAAACATGGGCACTGGCTGCGGGTTTACTGTTAGCGGTGCAGACGGCAGTCGTGCCTGGAGCGCAAGCAGCTCCAAACGGAGAAATTGAAATTATATTGGACGGGCAAACGCTGCAAAGTGATGCGTCACCGTATATTGTACAAGGGGCCAACGTAACTATGGTACCTTTGCGGGTGATAAGTGAGGGACTAGGCGCTCAGGTCAACTGGTCAGCTTCGTCCAGTACAGTAACCATTACAGCACAGAACAAGAACATTTCTATGGAGAACGGTGGACAGAGTGCTACGGTGAATGGCAAGTCAGTTCGATTGGACGCATCTGCGCGTATGACGAGCGGAAGAGTCATGGTGCCGCTGCGTTTTGTCGGAGAAGAGTTGGGATTAAAAGTGGACTGGCAGGCTACAGAGCGAGTCATTACGTTAAGTAGCGGTAAAGAAGGTGCCTCCACAGGCGGAACAACATCTTCAGGTGGAGGCTCCAGCCCCAATACGTCCACACCTGATAATCAGGGAAGTGTAGGTACGAATCAGGGAATCGATGATGATGAGCAGGCGAGTGTCACCTCTCCGTCTACGTCAACCAATGAGGGCAGCTCCAATTCTTCGCAGGGAAATGTCGTGCAAGTGAAAGCTTCGACTTCCATGCGCGGGGCTTGGATTTCTACGATTAACGGGGATTGGCCTTCTTCCGCCGCCCGAAGCAGCACCGAGAAGCAAAAACAGGAATTTACCAAAATGCTTGATGATTTGCAGGGTATGGGTATTAATGCGGTTTTTGTTCAGGTCCGGGCCAGCGGTGATGCGCTGTATCCGTCCAATCTTGTGCCATGGAGCAAGTACCTGACGAACACCCAGGGGGAAAATCCGGGCTATGATCCTTTGAAATTTATGATTAGCGAATCTCACAAGCGGGGGATGGAGTTTCATGCCTGGTTTAACCCTTTCCGCGCCAATTCTACAGGAACGACCAGTGGTTTAGCTGCAAACCATGTGGCTAACCAGCATCCGGATTGGATCGTTAAGAATGGCAGTCAACTCTACATCAATCCGGGAATTCCTGCTGCTCGCCAGCATGTCATTGATGCGATTATGGAAGTTGTGGATGAATATGATATTGACGGTGTTCATTTAGACGACTATTTTTATCCATACAGCGGCACTTTTGATGATGATGCGACCTTTAAAGCGTATAACGCTAACAAAATCTCTGACAAAGGCGACTGGCGGCGAGATAATGTGAACAGCTTTGTCCGTGATCTGGGTAAAAGCATTCATGCAAGCAAGTCCAAAGTGCAGTTCGGGATTAGTCCTTTTGGTGTGTGGCGCAACAAGTCTCAAGACTTGACCGGATCAGATACCAAGGCTGGAGTTACAGCGTATGATACGACGTTTGCGGATGTACGTACCTGGATTAACAAAGGCTGGATTGATTATGTAGCTCCACAGATTTATTGGAGTATCGGTTTCCCGGCTGCTAGCTATGACAAGCTTGTGGCATGGTGGTCCAATGAGGTCAAAAATTCAGATGTTAAGCTGTACATCGGACATTCCCCCTATAAAATCGGCACTCCTGAAAAGGGTTGGCAATCCGCCGAAGAGTTGATTAAGCAACTCAAGCTGAACGAGAATTATAATCAGATTAAAGGGGATATTTATTTTAGCGCACAGCATTTACGGAAAAATCCGTACGGACTCATTCAGCTTCTTCAAAATTATTATCAATAATTATGTAAACTGGATCATATAGGTTCTAAATAAACCTTCGTTCTCATACATAAGCAGTAGAACTGCTTACTCCCAAGAGAACGGAGGTTTTTTGATCTATGCTGATCAATGCTGTGTTCCAGGGTGGAGGGGTTAAGGGTATATCGCTGGCGGGTGCAGTCAAGGCTGCGGAGGAGCATGGAATTGTATTCAACCGCGTAGCGGGTACATCATCAGGTGCTATTGTAGCTGCTTTGTTGGCGGCAGGATATTCGGCAGATGAAATGAAAGCCGTGATCGAGAAAACCCCCTTGGTCAGCTTGTTACGGCGTTCTCCGGTGTTTAACATCAAATGGGTTGGGCCGGCAGCTCGTATTTTTCTTAAAAAAGGGCTGTACTCCGGAGAAGCACTGGAGCATTGGGTGCGGGAGTTGTTGCTTGCCAAGGGAGTGCGTACGTTCGCGGATCTGCCTCCAGGCAAGCTACGCATTATTGCTTCAGACATAACGAACGGACGCATACTGGTGCTTCCTGAGGATATCAAACGTTTCGGTATGAATACCTCTTCACTGGAGGTGGCCAAAGCCATTCGGATGAGCACAAGCATCCCATATTTTTTCGACCCCGTTATGCTAAGACTTGATCCTTTGCACACGAGAGGGAAAAAATTCTCACAGCAATTTGTGTTTGTAGTCGATGGGGCATTGTTAAGTAATCTGCCTTTATGGCTTTTTGATGAGCCTGTAAACGAGCAAAAGGCTAAAACTATTCCAACAGTAGGTTTTCAGATGGTGGGCAAAACGGGAGCCGAAACGAAGGTTTCTTATATACGGGGACCGTTGACGATGCTGCAAGCTATTTTTGATACGATGCTATCAGCGCATGATGAGCGTTATATTGAGCAGGAGAACCGATATCGGACGATTAAAATCCCGACGCTAGGTATTCGCACAGCACAGTTCAATATTTCTCTTGAGCAGAGCAATTTGCTGTATGATTCTGGTGTGCAGGCAGGAGACGCTTTTTTCCACAAATGGAGCATCGCTTCTTACCAACAGCAGTATAACAAGTATCAATTAATGAAGGATACGATGTATGCCATGAAATAATTACTTGCTAGTTGGAGCTGGAATCAAGAGGTTAAAAAAGGAGCCATTTCCCGGTCATTTTTCATTACGCGGGTGATGGCTCCTTTGTGTATCATGTTAGAGTGTGATCGACTAATGATATTTAGGTTGTTCTTCTTCGTTTTTGCCCTTAGAACCTTCAATAACATGAAAAGGATACGCTTTACGCTTGCCTGTAGTCTGCTGCTTGCGTGTGTTGGCTGTTTTGGCCATAGTGCGTGCAGAGGGTTTAATCTTGGGAGTACGGGGGCGTCGTCCTGGCAAGTATTTATACAGCAGAAATATAACTGCAAAAATAAGGACAGGAATCAATAAATTCATAAGAAAGCCCCAGCTTCCTCTCCATACCATATCTACAATCCCATATGCGCCCAAGGCAAGGGTAAGCCAGAAAATAACCGCATGTCTGTTCATCATTCACTCATCCTTTCACAGGATCAAGGACCGAGTTGTTGAAGGTCTCCTTTACAGGTACATTTTCCAACTCGGCATCCAACTCCAGCATACGCTTAAATGAAGCAATGGATACCTCTACTTGATCATCGGTCGGTTCTTTGGTTGTCAGTAGTTGCAGCCACAGACCGGGGTATCCCAAATAACGGAGTACCGGAATCTCCCGCAGGGCATTAGTCAGCTTGAGAAATTCAAAGGAAAGTCCCAGCACGATTGGAAGCAACAAAAGCCGTTGTCCCATACGCTCCCATAGATTATCATACGTAAACAGGGAATATACGAGTACCCCGATGATCACCGTGAGCATGATAAAGCTGCTACCGCAACGGTAATGCAGACGACTGTATTTTTGCACATTAGCAGGAGTTAGTTCTTCACCCGCTTCATATGCGGTAATCACCTTATGTTCCGCTCCGTGATATTGGAACAGTCGTTTGATCAACGGAGTTTGGGAAATGCCCCATAAATAACCCAATAGCAGAATCAGCTTAATAGCCCCTTCCGCGAGGTTATGCAGAATCTGGTTGTGAAATAAATTTCCGAACAGGAAATCTTCCACCATAACCGGAACGAGGGTCAACACAATTTTGCCAAACAGGAAGGATAAAATGCCGACCGCCGCCACGCCGATCATCATACTCAGGCTCCAGCGAGATTCTTCTTTTTTCTTTTGTTCAGCGCGTTCTTCCGGGTCCACTTCATCATCGGCATACGCATCGGCTGAATAGTTCAAATGCTTCGTACCCTTGGCGCTGGAGTCGATGATGCTTACAATCCCCCGTAACAACGGGATTCTGCGAAATTTGGACACCCAGGATTGCTCCTTGCGCGGTACTTCCAAATATGTGATTTCGCCAGTCTTGCGGCGAACTGCCGTGACATTGACACGCTTGCCGCCGAACATGACACCTTCAATGACTGCCTGACCACCGTAGCTTACAGGCTTGGATGCTTGTGACAACCGTCTCACCTCTCTTTACACGTGCTTTTTGTATATTGTATCGAATTTGGAAGGGAATATCTAGTTGGGGGAAAATGAGAGGTGGTACTTAGGCCGCTTCAAGCGGTGAAGGAGGTCGCTCCAAGCTCGGATCATCCTTCCGATCGCTGTTATCCTCGGATTTTTAGATTAGATAAAAGGTGTGGGGGTAAAAATCCGGGGATAAAGGCGAACGCTACCGCTTCTTCAGGACGAATCCGAGCTTTCCGCTGCTGCCCACCTCTCGATTTGCCTTGGTTGGGGGAGGGGAAGTTGGACTTCAAATGCTAAAAAGGCGCGTTATTAGTTTGATGTGTGCTTTTGCTGCTATTTTCCCAAAATCTATTTTCAGAGCTTTTGAATTGTTGAATAATAGCGTAAATACGTTTCTTTCTTAATGTTCGTTAGATGTTGAACAGCAAAAAAAGTGGTACAATCACAAAAAGCAGCGGAGAGGACGGAATCGTTCTGAAGAAGCGGTAGCGTTCGCCTTTGCCTCCGGATTTCTACCCTTGAGGGTATAAATCAGAAATCTGGAGGCAACAGCGATCGGAAGAATGATCCGTTCTCGTAGCGGACACATATGCACACATAATGAGTCACCACCCCAGCAGCACTTCCCCATATGTAAAAACAACTCATCAAGTTCAGTGTTAAGCTAACCCCCATCGGAGCATACTACCAGCAAAATGATGCACGAATCCATCGGAAATGCAGCCTTCTTCATGCGCCAATAAAAGTCATCTTTTTTAGCATGGAAAAAGTTTTGCATCTTGAAAGGGGATCAAATAACATGAGTGACACCTACTCCATACCTAAGGTAGGCCATGATCAGGATCGGTCTGGCGAATCTCAGGATCAACGCGACCATAATAACAATAATAGCAGTCGAGGAAGACAGCAGTCGGGCAAAATACATACGCCGCTTATTCCTTTTGCACTCGAATTGGGATTTTTTGCAGGCTTGCTCTGGGGATTACTGCGCTGGTTGTTTTATACGTTACATTTTACGGTAGTCGCACCGGCATTTTTGGCAGAGCCTTTTTTTAAACATTCGTTCATGAAAACCACGGCGGGACATCTGGTCGGTTTATTGTTTTTTATCGCATTATCCGTTGTAGCGTCACTGGTGTACACATTGATGTTGCGTAGGTATAAGGGGCCTGCGCCCGGCATCGTTTACGGCTTGGTATGGTGGGTTATTTTATTCGTGTTGATAGGTCCCAAGCTTGGAATGATGAATCCGCTTTATCGTTTAACCTGGAACTCCATTTATACGGAAATTTGTGTATTTATACTGTGGGGATTATTTATCGGATACACCGTTGCTGTTGAGTACACAGACGAGAGAAAGCGCGAGCCTGAGAAAGCTGGGGACTGAGCGCAACAAAAACTTCTCAAGCGGCTATCGCCTGTGTTAAAATAGCATTTGGTTATTTGACAGAGGGGAGCGGGATGAAAGATGAAGAATGACCGGGTGTTAAAGCTGCGGCAGGCGCTGGGCGAGCATGATCTGCGGGCTATACTGATTACAAGCCCTGTCAACCGCCGATATTTGACAGGCTTCACCGGTTCGGCGGGTTATGTGCTGATTACGGAATCTCACAGCTATCTGCTGACCGACTTCCGTTATATGACGCAGGCTGCCGAACAAGCGGAAGGCTTTACGGTGGTACAACATGCTGCGCAGGTCATGGAAACGGTGAAAGAGTTGCTGTCCTCCCATCAGATCGGTGAAACAGGCTTCGAGCAGGACCATGTATCTGTTGCGACGCATAAAGCTTACAGCGAAGATTTGTCACCTGTTACACTCATTCCGGTATCGGGAATTGTTGAAAAGCTGCGGGTGTACAAGGATGCGGAAGAGCTGGAAGTGATGCAGCGGGCGGCGGATTTGGCAGATGCTACATTTGCACACATTTTGCCTTATATCAAACCGGGTGTCAGCGAGCGTGAGCTGGATCTGGAAATGGAATTCTTCATGCGAAAGCAGGGAGCTACGTCCTCCTCATTTGACACGATTGTGGCATCCGGGGTTCGTTCGGCACTGCCTCACGGTGTAGCCAGCTCCAAGCTGGTACAAGCGGGCGAACTGATAACTTTTGATTTCGGCGCGTTGCTGGATGGTTATTGCTCCGATGTGACACGTACAGTAGCTACACAAGGGGATTTGTCGCCGCAGCTACGTGAGATCTACGATATTGTGCTCAAGGCGCAGCTTCACGCGCTGGAACATATTAAGCCGGGCATGACGGGCCGTGAAGCGGATGCGCTGACACGGGATATTATTGCAAGCCATGGCTATGGAGACAATTTCGGACACAGCACAGGTCATGGTCTAGGTCTGGAAGTCCATGAATCGACGCGTCTGTCGAAGGCAAGCGATGATATTCTGGAGCCCGGCATGGTTGTAACAGTCGAACCAGGTATTTATGTACTTGGATTGGGCGGCGTGCGGATCGAGGATGATATCGTTATTACAGATAGCGGCATCAAGGTATTAACACATTCAAGCAAAGAATTTACAGTCGTTTAATAACGATAACAGTCCTGTAGGAGGGGTATTTTAGTGATTAACGTTAATGATTTCAAAACAGGCTTGACCGTCGAGGTAGACGGAGATATTTTTACAGTACTGGACTTCCAACACGTAAAACCGGGTAAAGGTGCGGCATTCGTGCGCTCCAAGCTGAAAAACCTGCGTAACGGCAACACAGTTGAACGCACATTTCGTGCGGGTGAAACGATTGGCCGCGCGCAAATTGAAAACCGTGGTGTGTCCTACCTCTATGCGAGCGCAGACGAGCATACGTTCATGGACAACGAAACATACGATCAATTCAACCTTTCCAGTGATCAACTGAAATGGGAACTTAACTTCCTGCAAGAAAACATGAATGTAAACATCATTAGCTATAATGGTGAAATTCTCGGGATTAACCTGCCTAACAGCGTAGAGCTGAAGGTTATTGACACGGAGCCGGGCATTAAAGGCAACACGGCTACAGGTGCTACCAAAAATGCTAAAGTTGAAACAGGACTGAATGTTCAGGTTCCTTTGTTTATCAACCAGGATGATGTACTGCTGATTGATACACGCGATGGTAAATACATTTCCCGCGCATAGAATGGTCTAGCTTCTTCATATCCTCTGTCCTTGTCAAGGACAGGGGATTATTTGTTATGAACAACTGTTATTAAAAAACATTGGCTCCATACAGCACTTTCGTATTATACTGTACTAAAGTTATGCCGTAGGATGTCACGTTCAAAGTCGGTTGTGCCATCTCAAGGTTACATACTGTTGAGTCTGAGGGAGTGAATATCGTTGTCTTTGTATGTCATGAAATTCGGAGGCAGTTCCGTCGGTGATACGGAGCGCATGAAACGCGTGGCAAAACGCGTTGTTGAGAAACAGAGTGAAGGGCATCAATGTGTAGTTGTTGTTTCCGCGATGGGAGACACAACTGACGAACTGATCGACCAGGCCAAATTGCTGAACGAGCAGTTGCCTGCACGTGAGTTGGATATGCTGATGACGACTGGCGAGCAAATTTCGATTGCATTGTTGTCGATGGCTATTCAACAGTTGGGACATGAGGCGGTATCGTTTACAGGATGGCAGGCTGGTTTCCGTACGGAATCCGAGCATGGTCGGGCGAGAATTACGGACATCCAACCTCAACGGGTACTGGATGCACTAAGCAGCAATAAGATTGTCGTGGTTGCGGGTTTCCAGGGGATGTCTGCTGAAGGAGATATTACGACGCTGGGACGTGGTGGCTCTGACACGACGGCGGTTGCACTGGCGGCGGCGATCCAGGCGGATGCTTGCGAAATTTACACAGATGTGGATGGCATATATTCTACAGATCCACGAATCGTAAAGGTTGCCCGTAAGCTAAAAGAAATTTCCTATGATGAAATGCTGGAACTAGCCAATCTGGGTGCGGCAGTATTGCATCCACGTGCGGTAGAATATGCGAAACATAACCGGGTATCGCTGATTGTGCGGTCCAGTTTTAACCATAATGAAGGAACGGTCGTAAAGGAGGATGCAGTAATGGAGCAGGGCGTGGTAGTCAGTGGGATTGCATATGATAAAAATGTAGCAAGAATCAGTATTTTGGGCGTAGCCGACACTCCTGGTGTACTGGCGAAAGTATTCGGAACGCTGGCGGGAGCCAAAATTGATGTAGACATTATTGTGCAAAGTGGTGTTGAGGCTGGCAAAGCAGACTTTTCCTTTACAGTGGCTCTTACGGATCGTGAAGCAGCCTTGAAGACATTGGAAAGCATTCGCATAGAGCTTCCATACCGTGAAGTGACGTCTGAAGAAAACCTCGTCAAGGTATCCATTGTAGGAGCGGGCATGGTTAGCCATCCAGGCGTTGCAGCGCAAATGTTTGCTGTGCTAGCAGACCAAGGCGTGAGCATTAAAATGGTAAGCACATCTGAAATCAAGGTATCGTGTGTGATTGAGGCAGGCAAACTCCATGAGGTCATTCAGGCGTTGCATACAGCGTACAATCTGGATACTGAGGAGCAAGCATTTGTGGGTGGACCTCAGGATCGTCGGTAATTGAATGGGAATATCGCGCCTCCTATTTATAGTTTGATAATCATAGAATATAGCAGTAGGTTAAGAGGTTGTCTTTTCAGCGAGTGTCAGGCTGAATGGCAGCCTCTTTTTTTTGTGTGAATCTATTGTTTTTGTTCCACGGTATCCCTTAGTGGTCAAGGCTTCGGGGTGCCTTTTTTGATATATGCAGATTCCCTGAAGGTGCTTTAGAGGGCGGGGAATATGTTTGCAGAGAGCCGATAGGAGCTTTGAAATTAACGACTAGGTTTTCAATATATTTTCGGCATAAAAAGCGAGAGTCGGCCATAGACTTGTCTTAAAGAAAAAGGACAACTGTGAGGGGGCGGCATTGGTATGGAATGGCTGGAGTTATTTCCCGAACCGTTGCACGGCATACTCGGAAAGCTTCCGGAAACGGTATTCAAGCAACTGGAAGAAATACGGGTTCGGGAAGGAAGGCCGCTGGAAATTAATACGAATGGTGAACATCATTTTGTAACGTCCGCTGGTCGGCTGACTTTGAACGATATGGAAGCCTATAAGCCGGACCGGGAGGATGCCCACCGTTTGCTGGATTTTATCAGCAATCATTCCCTGTACACCATGGAGGAGGAGCTTCGCAAAGGGTTTATTACCATTCCCGGGGGGCACCGGATCGGGTTGGCAGGAAGAACTGTCCTTAGCAGGGGGCGAGTGGAGCATTTGAGGGATATTAGCAGCTTTAATGTAAGAATTGCCCGGGCAATTCCCGGTATAGCGGATCGCATATTGCCCTATGTAGCGGATCGGAAGTCCGGTAAAATCCTTCACACCCTCATCTTGTCCCCACCTCAGCATGGCAAAACAACACTGCTTAGGGACTTGGCCCGGCAACTAAGCTACGGTGGGCTGGAAAGCAATGGGGGACGAAGAAGCGGACTCAAGGTAGGCATCATAGACGAACGCTCGGAGATTGCCGGCAGTCACAAGGGCATCCCTGGTTTTGACGTCGGACCTCGAACCGACGTATTGGATGGATGTCCGAAAGCAGAAGGCATGATGATGATGATTCGTTCCATGTCGCCAGATGTGCTGATCGTCGATGAAATCGGACGACCAGAGGATGCCGAGGCGGTGCGTGAAGCGCTCCATGCGGGGATCGCAGTCATTGCTTCCGCACATGGGCGTGATGTAGCTGAAATGGCGACCCGGCCTGCTTTTGCCGGATTGACGACAGGGCAGGAGCTGTTTCAGCTTTACGTCATGCTGGAGCGGACGAGCCGGGGCGTCTCCTTCCGGCTGGCAGATGCCAAGCAGCGTAGGCTGACGCTGTCCGGAGAAGGGCAGAACGGAGGTATTTCCTATGCTTAAGCTGCTGGGAGCCGCTTTGGTTATACTCGCCGCTACACTGGCCGGCTGGCAGCGGGCAAGGCAGTTTGCACTGAGGCCGCGGCAGATCAGAGAACTGATTCTCGCGCTGCAAAGGCTGACCACTGAGGTTTCCTATGGGGTGTCCCCGCTGCCGGATGCTTTTGCCAAGACGGGAGAGCCGTTGCGGGAGCCGCTGCGAACCTTATTCCAGCAAGCCTCACACTGGATGCACCCCTCCTTTGGGCTGACCGCCAGAGAAAGCCTGCATAAAGCGATTGAGGCCTCGTGGAGCCGCTCCAGCATGCAGCAGGCCGAGAAGGAAGCGATGCGGCAGCTTGCTTACAGTCTCGGGACCAGCGACCGTGAAGACCAGATCAAGCACATTGCGCTAACCATCCAGCAGCTAACTCATGAGGAAGCACAGGCGCAGGCGGATCAGGTGAGATACGAGCGCATGAGCAGAAGCCTGGGACTGCTGATCGGAGCATTGATCGTCATTTTGATCTATTAGCGGGGTGCTCGAATGAATTTAGAAGTGAACGCTATTTTTCAGATTGCCGGAATTGGCATTATTATCGCCATGATTCATACCGTACTCAAGCAAATGGGCAAAGAAGACATGGCCCACTGGGTAACGGTTATCGGCTTTGTTGTAGTGCTGTTCATGGTGGTACGAATGCTGGATAACCTTCTGCAAGAGATCAAATCTATCTTTCTTTTTCAGTAGGTGGACACATGGAAATCATTCAGGTGGTCGGCTTCGCCCTGATTGCCACAGTTCTTATTTTGGTCATTAAGGAACAGAAGCCGATGTTTGCTTTTCTGATTGCGACAGCCGCGGGAATCGTCATTTTTTTACTGTTGATTGGCAAGATTGGGTCCGTGGTTGCTGTGCTGGAGCGTCTGGCAAGGTCATCGGGCATGGATATGATTTATTTTAAAACCGTTCTGAAAATTATCGGCATCGCTTATATTGCCGAATTTGGAGCGCAGGTGGTTCGGGATGCGGGACAAGACGGGATTGCCTCCAAAATTGAGCTTACAGGAAAGGTGCTCATCATGGTGCTGGCAATCCCGATTATCAGCATAATTATTGACACGATTCTGAAGCTGATGCCCGCCTGAGGGGGTGATGCCATGAAAAGGCTGGAGGGCATGCCGAATCTCAAAGTGGTGGTCATTTTGCTACTATGCCTCTGGTGTGCCTCGGCTGCGGTTATCTTTGCAGATACACCTACGAATGAATGGATCAGACAACAGGCGGAGCAGATGCCCAAAGATGAGGTAGAGCATTATTGGGACGGGCTGATGCAGCAATATGGCGGATTTTTCCCTGATCAGAAAACGCCTTCCTTCATGGACATGCTGCTTCCGGGCGGTGAAGGATTCAGTATTAAGGGTGTATTGAGCGCCATAGCTGACTTTTTCATCCACGAAATTCGGGTCAATGCCAAGCTTCTCGTCACTATTGTTATGCTCAGCATTATGAGTATGGTGCTGGAAACTCTACAAAGTGCTTTTGAAAGTAATCAGGTCAGCAAGGTCGCCTACGCGATTGTATATATGGTCATTATCATTTTGGCGATTAACAGCTTTAGTGTAGCGATTGGTTATGCAAAAGAAGCCATTGACAACATGATTCACTTCATGATGGCGATGTTGCCTCTGCTGTTTACCATGTTGGCCTCGATGGGCAACGTCGTAACGGTTTCGGTCACCCACCCGCTAATTGTATTTATGATCAACACGGTCGGGACGGTCATTCATACGCTGGTGTTCCCGTTGCTGTTCTTTTCGGCGGTGTTGTATCTGGTCAACTCATTGACAGGCAAATACAAGCTGACCCAGCTAGCCGATCTGCTGCGTAACGCCGGAGTGGGGGTACTGGGGGTGCTGCTGACCATTTTTCTGGGTGTCATTTCGGTTCAGGGATTAACGTCGTCTGTTACTGACGGATTAACGATCCGCACGGCCAAGTATATTACAGGCAGTTTTGTTCCAGTGGTGGGCAAGGCGCTGGCAGATGCGACAGATACGGTTATATCGGCTTCGTTGCTTGTGAAAAATGCCATTGGGCTGGTGGGAGTCATCATTATTCTGTTCCTCTGCGCTTTTCCTGCCCTCAAGATTCTAACATTGGCCCTGATCTATAAAGTCACAGCAGCGATTATGCAGCCTTTGGGAGATACGCCTATTGTGGAATGCTTGGACGCAATTGGTAAAAGCATGATTTATGTCTTCGCAGCGCTGGCGGCAGTGGGTTTAATGTCCTTCCTTGCGATTACGGTCATGCTCGCGGCAGGCAATATGACGGTCATGATGAGGTGAGTGAATAATCGACAATCAAACGGGGGGAGGGGAGTGACGTGACCTGGCTGGGAGGCTGGCTTAAGGAACTGGTGCTGATTGTGCTGCTGGCTTCTTTTATCGATATGATCTTGCCAAGCCGTTCCATGGAAAGGTATGTCAAGCTCGTACTCAGCCTGCTTATTCTACTGACGCTACTCTCTCCGGTCGTGCGTTTGCTGAGTACCAGTCCTTCCGAGCTTCTGGGACGCGCGTTTGATCTTCAGCGCCAAGCAGAGACAGGTAAGAACGAACCGACATTGGAGGAAATTTTGGCAAAAGGCAGCAAGTTGAAGCAGCAGCAAGAGCAAAGTTCCATACAGTGGGCTGGTCAAGAGGTCGCCAAGGAAATCAAGGGACAGTTGGAGCAGAATACCGGGTTAGCGATTCAATCGGTTCAAGTTACGCTTGCTCAGATGAAGCAGGAATCGTCGAATCTGGAGGCTGGAACGGGAATTCAATCTGTAGTGGTTAAACTGGCGGAGCAGCAGGCTGGACGTGAGGAGAAAAGCACGAATCTTCCGCCAGGTGCGGACTCCAAGCCGATTATGGTAGAGCCTGTAGCTGAAAAAACAGTAAATATCCACGTAGAGCCAATCCCTGAAAAAACATCGGATCAAGAGAAGGGAGCGCCGGAGAGGGCCAATAGCAGTGCGGAAACCTTTGAGGGTGAAAAGATAGCGGACACGCAAACTTTCGGTCTAATTACGGGGCTGCTGCACGAAAGATGGGGAATCGACAGCAAAAATGTTCAGGTGCTTTCTTCGCAGGACGGTACACATGAATGGTAACAGGAGGTGAGCAGAAATGGGCAAATGGATGAAAAAGCTGGAGCAATGGATGGGCGGGGGGGCAGACGGGCCCAAAAGGTTTAATTCATTTCGCTGGCTGCTTATTCTCGGTCTTATCGGGGTCGCGATCATGCTTTTTAATTCGTTCGTGAATGTGAAAAAGGTGGATCCTGAAAACGTGGGGCGGGAGCCGCCTGGCGTGATGAAAAATGAACCTTCACTTCAGACAACGGGAGGTGAGGAAAGTTCCTTTGCCGGAATTGAGAAGGTGTTCGAAGATAATATGAAGCAGATGCTGGAGCAGATTGTTGGTGTAGGGACGGTCGATGTCATGGTTACGGTTGACTCCACTGAGGAAGTCATCGTTCAGCGCAATGTGAAGGATATGCAGGAAGAAAATAATGAGACGGATGCCAATGGCGGTCAGCGACATACCACTCAATACACACGCGATGGAGAGATTGTCACCTATGAATCGTCAGGAGGCCAGCACACCCCGATTGTTACCAAAAAAGTAAAACCGCAGGTGAGGGGAGTTCTGGTTGTGGCGATGGGAGCAGAAAACCCTACCGTGAAGCAGTTGATTGTGGATGCCGTACAGAAAGGGCTTAATGTCCCTTCCTATAAAATTTCAGTTGTCCCGCGTAAGCAGGGATAGATTAAATCATAAGCAGGGATAAGTGAAAATCCTAATTTAATCATATTGGAGGACGGAACATGAATAACAAAAGACAAACCGTTTGGCTGGTGTCCATGCTGAGTTTAATGGTCGTACTGTCTGCGTATTATTTGTTTACGGAGGACTCTAGCCCGGCTAATCCACCTGTTGCGGACAGTGAACAAGTGAGCAAGGCCAAGCAGGATACCGCCCAGGAAGCGGCAGGCAAGGCAGAAGAACAAATGAACGAGCTGAAAGTGAATGAAGTGGTGACCAATGGTGAAGTTACCGGAGAAGGGACTGCCTCTTCCGCAAAGACGGACACGGCTGCCGCAACGGATCCTGCTACTCAATCTACTACAGGCGAAAATAAAGATACTGCCGCTGCCCCGGCTACCGAGTCTGCTAAATCAGATCAAAACACTACTGCTGCCACGCCAGATACGACGGCAAAAAGTGAGGACAAAACAGCGTCCACCGCGAAAACAGACCAGCAGGTACTCGATCAGGTGGCAACGGAACAAGCCGCGAAGCCTACGGCCGCTGCTGTTATCGACAACTACTTGCTGGAGCGGGATGTGGCAAATCAAAAGAAAAATGACGAGCTGACGACTGCAATGAACGATAGCACTGCCAAAAAAGCCGCTGAAGCACAAAAAGAACTACATGTACTGGAAGACAAACAGGCGAAAATCACCGGAATTGAGGAAGAGCTTCAGCAGCAGTTCGCCAATGCGGTGGTCCGCGAAGAAGATGCTGATAAATACAAGGTAGTAGTTCTGAGTGAAAAACTGGATGCCAAACAAGCGGTAACGATCGTCGATAAAGTCATGAAAGAATTGAACGTAACACAGGATAAGATCAGTGTCCAGTATGTTACACAATAAGACAAAAATCGAGAAAAAGCCCGGATTTCTGCACATTTCCGGGCTCTTTCTATTTTTAATGATTGTGATATAATACATAAAGCTGTTTCAACAATGTTATCAGCAACCGGCAAAATGCTGAAGGAGTGATTAATAGAGATGTTCAAATTAAGCGAGATTAAGGAATTGATCAAGCTGGTGGATGAAACGTCTGTACATGAGCTTGAAATTGAAAATGAAGGAACTCGGCTGTTGATCCGTAAACCGGGCAAAAGCGAGATCGTTACTGTACAGGCCCCTGTGGCAGCACCTGTTTATACAGCGGCACCACAAACTGCTATTCCGAATCCACAAGCACAATCCGATGCAGGACATGCATCAGTTGGGGAAACCAAGGAATATGCAAGCAATCTACATAAAATCGTATCTCCGATGGTAGGGACTTTCTATAGTTCTTCATCCCCGGATACGGCTCCGTATGTGAGTATCGGCAGTAAAGTAGGCGAGAAAACAACGGTATGTATTATTGAAGCGATGAAGCTGATGAACGAGTTGGAAGCTGAAGTGAAGGGCGAAATTGTAGAAATTTTGGCCGAAAATGGACAGTTGGTCGAGTATGGCCAGCCATTGTTCCTTGTGAAACCGGAGTAAGACGCTTGCTTGTACCCTTTTTTGAGGGTTCAGCCAGACTGCTCCCAGGGAGGATAAAGTCATGACATTTCAAAAAGTATTGATTGCGAATCGTGGAGAAATTGCGGTTCGTATCATTCGCGCTTGCCGCGAAATGAATATTTCGACGGTTGCCGTATATTCGGAAGCCGACAAGGATTCGTTACATGTGCGTCTCGCAGATGAGGCTTACTGTATCGGACCGACGCTGTCCAAGGACAGCTACCTGAATTTTACGAACCTGATGAGCGTTGCGACATTGACTGAATGTGATGCGATTCATCCAGGTTACGGATTTTTGGCTGAAAACGCCGACTTCGCTGAAATTTGCGAATCTTGCAATATTACGTTTATTGGTCCTTCTCCTGAAGCGATTAACAAAATGGGAGACAAGGCTGTCGCCAAGCAGACGATGAAGGATGCCGGGGTTCCGGTCATTCCGGGTTCGGACGGGCTGGTTGAGGATTTGCAGGATGCCATTACCATTGCTCGCGATATTGGCTATCCCGTGATCATCAAGGCCACAGCAGGTGGCGGCGGTAAAGGTATCCGTATCGCTGAGGATGAAGATAATCTTATTCAACAAATCACTACCGCCCAGCAGGAAGCGCAAAAAGCGTTTGGCAACGCGGGTGTATATCTGGAAAAATATTTGACCGGTATGAAGCACGTGGAGATTCAGATCATAGCGGACAAGCACGGCAATGTTGCGCATCTGGGCGAAAGGGACTGCTCTGTGCAGCGCCGTCGTCAGAAGCTGTTGGAGGAAGCTCCGTGTCCTGTTCTTTCGCAGGATGTGCGTGAAGAAATGGGTCAGGCAGCTGTTCGTGCGGCTTTGGCTGTACAATACTCCGGTGCGGGAACACTGGAATTTTTGCTCGGACCGGACAATCAATTTTATTTTATGGAAATGAACACACGTATTCAGGTCGAACATCCCGTAACGGAGATGATTACCGGTGTGGATTTGATTAAAGAAATGATTTTGGTCGCTGAAGGGCATCCGCTTTCCTTTACTCAGGAAGAAGTCACCATCAATGGATGGGCGATGGAGTGCCGTATTAACGCCGAGGACCCTGATCGTAATTTTATGCCTGCACCGGGTAAAATCGGATTTTATCTGCCTCCAGGCGGCCCTGGGGTACGCGTAGACAGCGCAGCCTATCCGGGTTACAGCATTCCTCCTTATTATGACTCTATGATTGCCAAATTGATTGTGTGGGCGCCTACACGTCAGGAAGCGATTGCCAAAATGAAGCGGGCTCTGTCCGAGTTTGCCATTGAAGGCATACCAACAACGATTTCTTTTCATCAACGATTGTTGGAGCATCCGACCTTCATCAAAGGCGATTTTGATATTAAATTTTTGGAGGAAAACGAAGTTTAATCGGTATATTTCCTCAGTTTGTCATAATGAACGCCAAATGATATAGTATGGATAATAAGTGAGCATGTCTGCTTTGAAATCCAAAGCTGAAGTGAAACTTATTTTACCGAAAGGTGTTGAAGGTATGAGCACAGTGCCAACCGAATTCGAGCGTACAGAAATTGGGGAGATTCAGATTGCCCCGGAGGTTATTGAAGTCATTGCCGGACTAGCAACCGTTGAGGTGCCAGGCGTAGCGGGAATGAGTGGTGGATTTGCAGGCGGATTTGCCGAATTGCTGGGCCGCAAAAATTTATCCAAAGGTGTAAAAGTGGAAGTCGGACAGCGTGAAGCTGCTGTAGATGTCTCCGTCATTATTGAGTACGGTAACCGTCTGCCTGAGGTGGCTGCTGCTATTCAGCACAATGTTAAGCGCTCCATTGAAACCATGACAGGCCTTAACGTTGTTGAAGTGAACGTACAAATTCACGATGTTCAATTCAAAAATGCTGAAAAAGTAGAAGAGCCAGAAGTTCTGGGCGCCGGACGGGTTAAATAGAGCGATACTTTGTACAAACCCCCGACCCTTAAGGGTCGAGGGTTTACTCTAATTTAAGGAGGCTGTGCGTTTCGTGGCTAAAGTTATGGACAGACTTCTGCTGTTCTTGTACAGCTTAAGTATCGGAATTATTTCCATTCTCGCCATCCTCCTCCTGAGCGGGGCCATTCCGTATGCATTAAGCATTCAGGATGAGCGGGTAGTGTGGTTTACCAGCTTGATTATTGCAGGAGTACTGTTGTTGTTGAGTCTCCGGGTTTTCTATATCTCCATTCGCCGGAATCAAACGGTACAGCACTCTATTGATCAACGAACAGAGTACGGTGACATTCAGATTTCAGTGGATACCATCGAAAATCTGTGTCTCAAAGCAGCATCCAGATTTCGTGGAGTACAGGACTTGAAAGCACGTATTCGCGTGCTGGAATCGGGACTTGATATTACGATTCGGGCGGTTGTGGATGGGGAAGGCTCCATTCCGGTGTTAACCTCCGAGGTACAAAAGGGGGTACACGACCATGTGGAAGAAATTACGGGAATTCCTGTGTCCAATGTGTCTGTGTACATCGCCAATGTTTCTCAGTCACCAAGCTTTAAGAGTCGTGTGGAATAGAGGTGATTTTCCCAGATGCCCTGGAAAGAAATATGGGGAAGTTACAAGGGCCGGATCACGGGGATTACGGCAGGCATTTTTTTCGGGTTTATTTATTTGTGGGCAGGCTTTTGGAATATGTTGTTCTTTGCATTGATGGTGTTCATCGGATATACGCTAGGAAGACGTAGTGACTCAGCGCTAGGCTCCCTCCTTCCTTGGAAGGAATGGAGCGACTGGCTGTCGCAGCGTTGGCGTCCTTTTAAATGAACCCTGTGATACGCTTTCTCCAAAATAGAGCTGTAGCTTCTTTGCGCCCAACGTTTTGGAGGATGCGTTCACAGGTTTTTTTGTGGAATTGGTTAAAATGAAAAAATAGATACAGGCAAGCGTAGGAGGCAGGGCATGAAAAGACGTCTGGCGAGGGAAATAGCGGTACAAAGCATGTACCATATGGAAATGAATGAAGTGGATGCAGCAGCGGCAGTAGATATGTTGCTCCAGGAAGCGGCAGAGGATAACGAAGCGGAAGTAGTCATCAAAAATGCAGCAGTGTTAAGGGCTTACGTATTGGAGCATGTGCGGGGTACCTGGGAACACAAGGAAGCGATTGACAAACTTTTGGTGGATTATCTTAAAGGCTGGCAGATCAGCAGACTTTCACGTGTGGATCGCCAGATTTTGAGACTGGCGGCATATGAAATGATTTTCCGTGAGGATGTGCCGGCTAAAGTTGCAGTCAATGAAGCGATTGAATTGTCCAAGCATTTTGGCACCGAGGAGTCGGGTAAATTTGTCAACGGTGTTCTGGGACGGATTATACAAGAGCTGGAGCAGCTGAAAGCACGGTTTTAAGTTGAGATTATTTTACTCAGGTTGGGGAGTGGTTGAACATGTCAGCACCGATCATTGATGGCAAACAAATCTCTAAGGATATTCGCGCAAGCATTCAGCAGGAGGTCGTCCGTCTGAAGGAGCACAACTTTCAGCCTGGACTGGCTGTCGTACTGGTAGGTGAAGATCCTGCTTCTCAGGTGTATGTTAGAAACAAGGAAAAGGCATGTCATGATCTCGGTTATTATTCCGAGGTACATCGGTTGGTAGCGGATACTTCGCAGGAAGCGTTGCTGGGGCTGGTGGACAAGCT
Organism: Paenibacillus sp. LT-B23; assembly: GCF_059417685.1. Lineage (NCBI taxonomy): Bacteria > Bacillati > Bacillota > Bacilli > Caryophanales > Paenibacillaceae > Paenibacillus > Paenibacillus sp. LT-B23. The sequence continues at coordinate 250,225 of NZ_JBSQBM010000005.1, forward strand.
GAATCACCAAAGTAATATTCACGGGATTCTGGTACAGCTTCCGTTGCCCAAACACATTCATGAAAAAGCAGTCATTGATGCTATTGCAGTTGAGAAGGATGTGGATGGATTCCATCCGGTAAATGTGGGGAATCTGGTTATCGGTGATGATAGCCTCCTGCCTTGTACTCCTGCTGGAGTCATTGAGCTGATCAAGCGTGCCGGGGTAGAAATTGCAGGCAAGCATGCGGTGGTCATTGGTCGTAGTAATATCGTGGGCAAGCCGGTATCGCTGTTATTGCAGCGCGAAAATGCTACGGTGACCATGTGTCACTCTCGTACAGCGAATATAGCCGAGCTGAGTCGGCAAGCTGATATTTTAGTTGTTGCCATCGGCAAAGCCAACTTTATTGATGCTTCGTTCGTGAAACCCGGAGCGGTGGTTATTGATGTAGGCATGAATCGTCTGGAGAGCGGAAAACTGGCGGGTGACGTTGATTTTGAGAGCGTGAAGCAAGTTTCTGGCCCGATTACGCCTGTTCCCGGCGGTGTAGGTCCGATGACGATTACTATGCTCATGCAAAATACGCTCGTAGCGGCCAAGCGGTCGCACGGTTTGGCATAAGGGCGGTTGCCTGTGGCTGAACAGCGTATTTACTCTATTAAGGACCTGAATCGCTATATCCGGATGAAACTGGAATCAGATCAGGTACTGTCCGACGTATGGATACGCGGGGAAATTTCTAACTTTACGCATCATTCGAGTGGTCACATGTACTTTACACTCAAGGATGAGGGCAGCCGTATCCGTTCGATTATGTTTGCGACCCATAATCAACGGCTTCCCTTTGTACCGAAGGAAGGTACGCGTGTTATTGCCCGGGGAAACGTATCCGTGTACGAACGGGATGGACAATATCAATTTTATGCGACCCAAATGCAGCCTGATGGTGTCGGGAGTCTCTACCTTGCATATGAGCAACTCAAGCAAAAACTGGATATTGAGGGGCTATTTAACAGCGCCCGCAAGCGCATTCTGCCTGCACATCCGGCGACAATCGGTGTCATTACTTCGCCAACTGGAGCTGCCGTACGTGATATTATCACGACACTTCAACGCAGATATCCGCAAGCCGGAATTGTGCTCTATCCTGTGCTTGTGCAGGGGAAAGGTGCTGCGCCCTCTATCGTTAAGGCGATTGAAGCCATGAACCGTATGCAGGAGGTTCAGGTGATGATCGTCGGGCGGGGCGGTGGCTCGCTGGAGGAGCTATGGGCGTTTAACGAGGAAGCGGTTGCGCGTGCCATCTATGCATCAGCAATTCCGGTTATTTCGGCCGTCGGGCATGAAACGGATTTTACGATTGCCGATTTTGTGGCCGATTTGCGTGCGGCTACGCCGACCGCTGCCGCTGAGCTGGCTGTGCCTCATCAGCAAGAATTGCGGGATCAGCTACTCCAGCGGGAACAGCGATTACGCAACGCGCTCCGTCAGCGGCTGGAAACCAGTCGTGAACGTTTGACCCGGCTCCGGCGTTCACCTGTGCTGCTCCATCCGCGCCGCTATATGCTACAGCATGCGGAGCGGATGGATATGTTGCATCAGCGGCTCATTCGGGCAGCAAGCAACCGTTCACGTTTGAACGCGGAGAAGAACGCGCGTATGCGTCAGGTGCTGGAGCGGTTTAACCCGCGCGAACAAATCCGGTCGGCCCGCAAGCAGACAGATGCGGCACAGCGTCAGTTGGAGTCTGCAATGCGTGCTATAACCAAGACGGGACGGCAGCAACTACACGCGGGTATTCGTCAGTTGGATGCGCTTAGCCCGCTCAAGGTCATGTCGCGAGGTTACAGCCTTGTGTATGATGAGCAGGAGAAACGGCTGATCAAGTCGCTAAAAGACGTACAGCCGGGGGATTCCATCAAGATTAAAGTGAGTGACGGGCAGTTGGACTGCCAAGTATGGGGAATGAAGGAGGACGCGAAGCACGGTGGCGAATGAAACGGAATTGAATTTTGAAGCGGCTATGGCTGCTCTTGAAGAAATTGTCGGACAACTGGAGCATGGAGACGTTCCTCTGGAGCAAGCCATTGATTTGTTCCAGCGTGGTATGAAGCTGTCTCAGCTTTGCAGTCAAAAGCTGGAGCAAGTTGAACGTAAAATTGAAATGATTGTGGAAGAGGACGGAGATTTGCGCAAGAAGCCTTTCGGCGGGGGATTGGATGAAAACGGTGGTGAAGGCGTTGAATAAACCGTCGTTCAAGGAATATTTGACCGGGACGGTGGACGAGGTTTCGTCTGCATTGACCGAGCAATTCCCAGTTCATTGGAGCATTCCCGCCGTTCTTCGTGAATCCATGAATTATTCACTCACCGCAGGTGGAAAACGCCTGCGGCCTCTGCTTGTGATCGCAGCTGCCGAAGCATTCGGCGGAAGCCGGGAGGCAGCGTTACCAGTAGCATGTGCGGTAGAAATGGTACATACGTACTCCCTGATTCACGACGACTTACCAGCCATGGATGATGATGATTATCGCCGGGGCAAACTGACGAATCATAAGGTATACGGTGAGGCGGTTGCTGTACTTGCAGGGGATGCATTGCTGACCCACGCCTTTTACAATGTCGTACAGGCGGGTCGTCGTCACGGAATTTCATCCGATGCGCTGCTGTCCATCGTGGAGGAATTATCCGAAATGAGCGGAGCGCGGGGCATGGTGGGTGGTCAGGTGGCGGATATGTCCGGCCAACAAGGGATGACGGGAATTGAGGAACTGGAGTATATCCATCTTCACAAAACCGCTGATTTGATCATTTTCTCATTGCTGGCTGGTGGACGAATCGGGGGAGCTGATAAGGATCAATTAGAGGCGCTTCGCCGTTTTGGACGCGATCTGGGACTGGCATTTCAAATTCAGGATGATATCCTGGATCTGGTGGGCGATGAGAGCAAGCTGGGTAAAAAAACGCAAAGCGATGTTGAACAGGAGAAGGTTACATATCCGTATTTTATCGGTATGGAGGCTTCTTTGCAGCAGGTGGAGGAACTCACAGCTTCGGCTAAAAATGCGTTAATTGAAGGCGGTATACCTGATTCTTCGCGTTTGCTGGAGATTGCCGATTACCTGATGAAGCGAGATCATTAGCACGGATAGGTCTGTTTTGACTTGTCTGCGTTTAAGCATGACGAAAAAGTGTGATATAATATTTGTTAACTTTACACACAAACTTGAAGGAAAGCGGGGAGATATGCGTGCTGCTTCCACACATAAAGCAACCAGGCGATCTGAAATCACTGTCGGTTGAGGAGTTGGATTCTCTGGCCGAGGAAATCAGGAGCTTTTTGATTGAGAAGCTGTCCGTGACTGGGGGGCACCTGGCATCGAATCTGGGAGTGGTTGAGCTCACAATCGCCCTGCATTACTGCTATAACAGTCCGAAGGACAAAATGATTTATGACGTTGGGCATCAGGCCTACGTGCACAAAATATTGACAGGGCGGATGGATCGTTTTGATACCCTTCGCCAGCGTGGTGGACTTTGCGGTTTTGTAAAAAAAAGCGAGAGCGAGCATGATGTTTGGGAAGCTGGACATAGTAGCACTTCTCTATCGGCCGCAATGGGGATGGCATTGGCTCGTGATTTGAAGGGCGAGGACAATAAAGTCATTGCTATGATCGGAGATGGAGCGTTGACTGGAGGCATGGCCTTCGAAGCGCTAAACCATATCGGACATGAACGTAAAAATTTGATGGTCATTCTGAATGACAATGAAATGTCCATAGCGCCGAATGTAGGGGCAATGCATAATTATTTGAGCAAAATCCGCTCGGACCGTCATTATTTGCGGGCGAAGGATGAGCTGGAAGTTTTGCTGAAAAAGATTCCTGCTATCGGTGGTAAACTTGCCAAATCGGCTGGCCGTGTCAAGGACAGTCTTAAATATATGATGGTTCCGGGCGTGCTATTTGAGGAACTGGGGCTGACGTATCTTGGTCCGGTAGACGGACATGATCTGCCCAAGTTGATTGAAACCTTCCAGCAGGCGGATAACGTCACTGGCCCCGTGTTGGTGCATGTTGTAACTACCAAGGGTAAAGGTTATAAGCCTGCGGAGGTAGATTCACATAAATGGCACGGAATCAGCCCATACAAAATTGAATCCGGTCAGGTACTCAAAGCCGTGGGCAATCCGATGTATACGGAAATTTTCGGGCAAACGCTGATTGAGCTGGCTGAGCAGGATGAGCGTATCATTGCGGTTACACCTGCTATGCCTGGTGGATCAGGGCTGGTGCCGTTCAGTAAGGAATTTCCTGCACGCATGATTGACGTCGGCATTGCCGAGCAGCACGCAGCTACCATGTGTGCCGCCTTAGCAATGGAAGGGATGAAGCCGGTATTTGCGGTATACTCCACTTTTATGCAGCGTGCTTATGACCAAATTGTACATGACATCTGCCGTCACAATGCCAACGTGATGTTCGCGATTGACCGTGCCGGTTTTGTCGGGGCTGACGGGGAAACCCATCATGGTGTGTTCGATGTAGCGTTCTTGCGTCATATCCCGAATCTCGTGCTTATGATGCCCAAGGATGAAAACGAGCTGCGACATATGATGAAAACAGCACTTGATTACGACGATGGCCCGATTGCTTACCGCTATCCGCGTGTTAATGTGGTTGGTGTGCCGATGGACAAAGAATTGCATGCTATACCTATTGGCAGTTGGGAGCCTTTACGCAAGGGTGAGGGCTTCGCTGTAATCGCTTCGGGCCCAATGCTCCAAGTGGCAACAGAGGCTGCGGACGCAATGAAACGAGAAGGTTTGCAGGTGGGAGTTGTGAATGCCCGTTTCCTCAAGCCGTTGGATGAAGATATGCTGCGTGAGCTGGCTCGTCAGCATACAAAGCTGATTGTATTAGAAGAAGCTTCCGAAGCGGGAAGTCTGGGTAGTGCCGTGCTGGAATTTTACGCCAAAGAAGAAATACAGGATGCACAGGTGCGCTTGATGGGGATTCCCGATATGTTCGTGGAGCATGGTTCGATCAAGGAGCAACGCGCCGAAGTGGGTCTTACCGTTGAAGCCGTATGCCTGAAGCTTCGCAAATGGGCTTCCGAGCCAGCGTATGGCATGGGACAATCGGTATAGGGGAATTGAAGCGAAAACGATGTTATTTATGAAAAAGTATGATGAAAGCAGCGTAGCTGCCTTAAAGGGAGATTAACATGTCTGTTCCGAAGGAACGCATTGATGTATTACTTGTAGAACAAGGCTTTTTTGAAAGCCGCGAAAAAGCCAAAGCTGCCATTATGGCAGGTCTGATACTGGCCGACAGTGAACGGATCGAGAAGGCGGGTATGAAGGTGCCACGCGACAGCGAGCTTAAAGTAAGGGGTGCAGTGCATCCATATGTAGGCCGTGGAGGGTTGAAGCTGGAAAAGGCTATCCGTCAATTCGAGTTGGATATGAAGGGGAGGACGATGCTGGATATCGGCTCATCCACCGGAGGTTTTACGGATTGTGCCCTTCAGCATGGAGCGGAGTATGTATATGCGATTGATGTGGGATACAATCAGCTGGACTGGTCCCTTCGTAATGACGAACGGGTATGCGTAATGGAGAAAACGAATTTCAGGTATATGACACCTGCAGATTTGAACGGTCCTGTACCGAATTTTGCAAGTATTGATGTTTCTTTTATTTCGTTGCGCATTATTTTGCCACCATTGCTTGCATTGCTGCATCAGCCTGCTGATATTGTGGCTCTGATTAAGCCTCAATTTGAAGCTGGCCGTGAAAAGGTAGGGAAATCCGGCGTCGTCCGTGATCCCGCAACCCACAAAGAAGTGTTGCAAACCATCCTGAAGTTCTCGCATGAGCTAGGACTTTCGCTGCAAGGATTGGCTTACTCCCCTATTACGGGTGGAGAAGGCAATATTGAATTTTTGGCGCATTGGCGTTTGGATAAGTCGGCAAGTGTAGACCCGCAACATGAAAATGTTGATTTCCGTCCGTTAATTGACCTTACTGTTCAGGAAGCAGGTCAGACCTTCAATAATGGTCCGTCGCGTAAGTAACATTCAGGGGTTCTCAAGAGTTCTGTGAACTTAAGGGAACCTCTTTTTGGTGTGAGGGATTGATTAACGAACTCACGTTCGCCTATAATGAGATATACAGGAGAAAAGGGATTTTACCTTCTGTCCTAGAATATGTCCATGAGGTGATCGATTCATGGATACGCGATATGATACGGTTATCATTGTTGTGATCGGCGTAATATTAGCGCTATGGGCATTTTACGGCCTGCGTACCTGGTTAAAGGAGCCGGGACCGCTTGTGTTAAAGACTATACCGATTAACGAGGAAATGGACGAAGGGCCTGTTGTGGACTTGCTGGAAGACGCGGGTTATGAACTGGTGGGCGGAAAGATGAAAATACCGCTTGCTTTTAAAGTGAATGGACATACCGTGTATAGCCGTTTGTTTATAGACTATGTGGCTGTGCGAAAAGGTTCGACATATATGGTCAAAACGTCACGTCGCAAGAGACCGATGGAGTGGAGTGGTCCTGATTTGCGGGACAGGCTTATGCCTTATCTACTGCTTTATCCGGGCTGTGCGGGCGTATTGTACGTTGATACGGACGATCGGAGTATCCGCCTTATTACATTGGTGGAAGACATCGAAGAAGAGGAATATGAAGATTAATCCATAGGAGGATTTTATGAAGGGTCAACGACATATTAAAATCAGGGAAATTATTTCACAACGGGAAATTGAAACGCAGGATGATCTGGTGGAAGCTTTACGCAAGGCTGGTTTTCAGGTCACTCAAGCTACCGTATCTCGGGATATCAAGGAACTGCTGCTTATTAAAGTTCCGATGGATGATGGCAGATATAAGTATTCGATGCCCTCAGATCAGCGATATAACCCAGCGCAGAAGCTGAAACGTACATTGGTGGATAACTTTTTGCATATTGACTATACGACCAATCTGATCGTGATGAAGTGCTTGCCGGGGACGGCAAATTCGATTGCAGCATTACTGGACAATATTGAATGGCCTGAAATTATGGGTACCATTAGTGGCGATGACACCATTTTGATTATTTGCCGTTCGGAAGAGAACAGCGAGGCTATTGTGAATCGTCTTATGGGCTACATTTCCTGAACAACATTTCTCAGGCTTATTAGACGTTTGAATTCGTACATCATAGAGGTGAAAGAACGATGCTGGTCACTTTATCTATACGAAATTTGGCAGTCGTAGAGGCTGTCGATGTTCATTTTTATAAAGGGTTCCACGTATTGACCGGGGAAACAGGCGCAGGTAAATCGATCATTATTGATGCTCTCGGTCTGATTGCTGGAGGCAGAGGTTCCGCCGATCTGGTCCGTTATGGATGCGAAAAGGCAGAAATGGAGGCGCTGTTTGAGCTTCCTGTGAAGCATCCGGTCTGGGCAACGTTAGAAGAACAAGGAATCAAGGCGAATGCGGAAGAACATCTATTGATTCGGCGGGAATTGACCGTACAAGGAAAAAGTTCTTCACGGATTAACGGTCAAATGGTTAATTTAACGATGCTGCGCGAGGTAGGAGAGCAGCTTGTCAATATTCACGGTCAGCATGAGCATCAAAGTTTGCTACGCGCAGACCGCCACCTGACGCTGCTGGATACGTTCGGTGATTCGGTCATCGGTCCGGTCAAAATGCTCTACAGAGAGCGTTATAATGCTTTTGTCAAAGCGGAAAAAGAAGTGCGGGAGCTGCAAAGCTCCAGTCAAAAAGCCTACCAACTATTGGACATGTATCGGTTTCAATTGGAGGAAATTGCTGCTGCCGAGCTTAAATTGGGAGAGGATGAATTATTGGCAGAAGAACGGGTCAAGCTATCCCATAGTGAGAAAATGATGGATGGGATATCAGGAGCCTACGAGCTGCTAAGCGGCAGAGGCGGACTGGACATGATTAATAACGTGTTGTCTAGGTTGAATGATGTCCAAGGTTACGACAGCAAAAGCCTCCAGCCCATTGCGGAGCAGATTCAATCTGCTTTTTACCAGTTAGAGGATGCGGCGTTCCAATTACGCTCATACCGTGAGGATATTGAATTTAATCCAGGCAAGCTGTATGAAGTGGAGCAACGGCTAAACCAAATTACCGGATTACAGCGAAAATATGGTGATAGTATTGAGCAGATTTTGGAATACTATAGCCGTATTGAGCAGGAAACCGATATGCTGGAGAATAAGGATGAACGGCTGGAGCAGTTAATTGCCAAGCGGGATGAATTGCTTTCGGATTTGCTCCAGATTGCAGAAGAGCTTACAGAAGCGCGTGAAATTTGTGCAGAAGAGCTGGCCGAGCAGGTAGAGCAGGAGCTAAAGGATCTGCAAATGGAAAGAACGTCACTCAAGGTACGTATTGATCCGATTGAAGATCCGCGCGGATACGAATATAAAGGTCGGCGGGTACGACCAACCAAGCAGGGCATTGATAATGCGGAATTTCTGATTTCACCGAATCCGGGGGAGCCGCTTCGTCCACTGGGCAAGATTGCCTCTGGTGGTGAGCTGTCCCGTATCATGTTGGCGATGAAAAGTATTTTTGCCCGTCATGATCAAATTCCGGTGCTCATTTTTGACGAGGTGGATACTGGGGTCAGTGGTCGTGCGGCTCAATCCATTGCGGAAAAACTGTATCGTTTGTCTTCCGTCTGTCAGGTGTTCTCCATTACTCATCTGCCGCAGGTGGCATGTATGGCGGATCATCAGTATCTCATTGAAAAAAATGTTCATGACGAACGTACAATGACGCAAATTGAGGCGTTAAACGAGGACGGACGTGTAAAGGAATTGGCGCGTATGCTGGGCGGCGTGGAAATTACCGAAAAAACTTTGCATCACGCACAGGAAATGCTGAATCTGGCGGAAGGAAAGAAAGCCTGAAAAGAGCGGCTGGCGTAATGATTAACAGTTATAAAAGCCTGGGGGCAAGGTTACCTTATAGGTACGCAATTGGCGACCACCTTTACTCGTCAAGCGAAAGAAGCAAAGGGAGCGTGACAGCCATTGAATTTTTACTCCAGGATCAAATTGCTCGGTCTTTTGCTTGTTTTTCTTATTTGTTGTATCGGTAACGCCAAGCCTGTGCATGCAGCGCTGCCTCCACAAGCTTCACTGGAATTATTCGGTTCCCATGCAGCGAAGACGACTCAAGATAGCGTGATTCCCGACTTGAAGGTGTATCCAGGGGGTCAGACGATTGGGGTCAAAGTAAAATCTTCAGGGGTGCTTGTTGTTGGTCATCATGTCATTCAGGAAAGTATGGACCGCAAGGTGTCACCTGGAGAGACAGCCGGGATTCGTCTCGGTGACCGGATCACCCATATGAATGGCAAACCGCTGGATAGCCTGACAAGGGTAGCGGAGGCTGTAGAGGAAGCAGGTAAGAACAAAAAGCCGCTCGACATCACGCTTTGCCGAGGGGAGCAGACGATTTCCACCAAGCTGACACCAGCTTATGATCGTGATGACAAAGCCTGGCGGCTTGGGCTGTATATCAGGGACTCGGCAGCGGGTGTAGGCACCTTGACCTTTTATGCACCGGATCAGGGGGTATACGGGGCCTTGGGGCATGTAATCACCGATATGAATACCCAGACCCCCATTGTTGTGGGGAGCGGGGAAATAGTGCAATCCAACGTAACGTCAATTGCGAAAAGTCAAAGTGGTGAACCTGGGGAAAAACGCGCACATTTTCTCAAGGATCATCGGGTGTTAGGTAATATTGAACGAAACACGAACTTCGGGATTTTTGGGAAGATGTCAGATGAGCCGCAATATGGTTTGTATTCCAAGCCGATTCCTGTAGCACTTGCGAATGAAGTCAAGGAAGGACCCGCAGAAATTTTGACTGTACTGGAAGGTCAGCAGATTCAGCGGTTTCAGGCAGAGGTCGTACACATTTCTCAACAGGATAAACCGGCAACCAAAGGACTTGTTATCCGTATCGTAGATCCAAAGCTACTGGACAAGACCGGGGGAATCGTACAAGGGATGAGCGGAAGCCCAATTATTCAAAACGGCAAGCTCATCGGGGCTGTGACGCATGTATTTGTTAACGATCCGAAATCAGGCTACGGCTGCTTTATCGAATGGATGCTGCGCGATGCAGGAATCATGCAGAATAACGTAAGCTTGAAATCATCCTCTAATCTTAAGGCGAGCTAGTGGCCTTAAGATTTTTTTGTCGAAAGGCCAAGAAATAGCTCGTAATAGCAAGTTAAAGAATTAATTATAATGGAAACAATAAAATAAATAAATAAAAATAATTTTCGACAGAAGGAATTCATAATTCGATGTCGAAATCATATACTCCGACAAGAAATATTTATTTGCTGTAAACTGATATCCCAACTGAATAACACTCAATAAGGAGGAAGTACATTGCAAAAAATTGAGGTATTGTTGGCTGATGACAACCGGGAATTTACGAATCTGCTTGCCGAATATATTTCCGATCAGGAGGATATGGAAGTTACAGGAATCGCCTATAATGGTGAAGAAGTGCTCCAACACATCGCAGAATCCCGCAACGTACCTGATGTACTTATTTTAGATATTATTATGCCTCATCTGGATGGTCTCGGCGTACTGGAGCGCTTGAGAGAAATGAACCTGTCTCCACAGCCGAAAATCATTATGCTGACTGCATTTGGTCAAGAAAATATTACGCAAAGGGCCGTACAGCTCGGGGCATCTTATTATATTTTGAAGCCGTTTGATATGGAAGTGCTTGCGAACCGCGTTCGCCAATTGGTGGGACCACAGTTAGTCAGCAGCAGTCCGGTGACCATTTCTTCCATGCGGTCTAATGTGGTGCCAATGGGTAAAACGAAAAATCTGGATGCCAGTATTACGGCCATTATCCATGAAATCGGTGTGCCAGCTCACATTAAGGGCTACCAATATTTACGCGAAGCCATTACCATGGTGTACAATAATATCGAAATTTTGGGTGCCATCACTAAAACATTGTATCCGGCAATCGCCGAAAAATTCAAAACGACGGCATCCCGCGTGGAACGCGCCATTCGTCATGCCATCGAGGTAGCATGGACACGTGGCAATATTGACAGTATCTCTCACTTATTTGGATATACGATTAATATTTCTAAATCCAAGCCAACGAATAGCGAATTTATTGCCATGGTAGCTGACAAGCTGCGGATTGAGAATAAGGTGTCCTGAACCTAGGTGTGGTAAGGCTTGAGCCTGAAGGTGAAACCAACCAATTCTTCATTTTGCTGTGAAGGTTTGGCAGTGAAAACCAATAATATATTTACGAGTATATGTATGAATCCATCAATTGATTGGTCAAGTAATTTGGCAAATCAGGAGGTGGATTTTTTATGTTTTCGGAGATTACATTCCAAATTGAGAATTTTATGCTGTATTGTACAAGCCGCAATCTTGCAAAAAGAACATTAGCCAGCTACGAGCAAACACTAAAATTATTTGCAGTGTATCTGGAACGAGAACATCAGACTACAGATTTTAAAGAGGTGGGAAGCGGACATATCCGAATGTACGTAAAGTATGTGCAAGATAGGGGGAAATACTCGGTTGTTTCGAGAGAGGAATCAAGAAACTCAAATCATCCTGAGTTAAGAGGTGATTATAATAAGCCTGTATCAGCAACGACAATAGCAAATTACGTTCGGAATATCAAAGTGTTTTTTAATTGGTTTCATACTATTGAGAGGGAGATACAAAAAAATCCAGTTGGACAAATAGCACTTCCAAAAGTTGAGAGAAAGCAAAAGCATACATTAAGTGAATCGGAGATTGTTTTAATTTTACGACAATTCGATACTACAAAATTCCATGGTTATCGCAATTGGATGATCTTCCGTCTGCTACTCGATACTGGAATGCGAATTAATGAATGTGTAAATCTGGAACCGAAACACATTGACTTTAATAAACGAGCAATCCTTATAGTCAAACCCAAAAATAAGCAGCAAAGATTCGTTTACTTTTCATCAAAATTGAGTGTGGAGCTGAAAAGTTGGCTGAAACATCGTGATCGCTATAAAGAGTCGCAATGGTTATTTCCCACAACCAAGGGTACGCAGTTGGATGTACGAAACTATGAATATGCGCTAAGACAAGCTGGTAAGGCTATCGGGTTAAATGTACATCCTCATCAGTTAAGGAATAATTATGCGAAGTACTATATTTTGGCAGGTGGTGATTGGTTTACTTTGAGTCGTATCTTAGGTCATGCTTCTGTTGAGACTACGCATAAAGCATACCTCGACTTCACCGATGATGAGGTGAGAGGAAAAGCTCAACTGCATAGTCCACTGAATACCCTTAAAATTTAACAAGAGTGGGGAAGTAGGAAGTGAATTTTAACAATATCGCCGCCAAATACGAGGAAACTTGTCTTAATAGAGGAACAACTACTCAAACAAGCAAAAGTATGTGAGGACATGATAGGACACTGCATACAGGATGCTGTAACCAGTGGACAGGTCGCTTTACCAGTGGGGGAAAGGACGTTGTTTATTGGCGAGCTGGCGTTGGATGGTAGCATTCGTCCTGTGAACGGGGTGCTGTCCATGATGGATCTGCAAAACGGGAAGGGTTCCATTCGGTGCTGCTTCCCGAGGAAAATGCAGGTGAAGCACGCCTGATCACGGGTATACGTATTTACACTGTTCGTCATCTAATGGATCTCATTCCAGCAAAAGATCATGGACAATACGCTATTGAAGGCCAATCAAAAGATCGGAATTCTAACTACTTACCTGATCCAATGGATGGTGGGGGAACTAATCAAACAGGTAATCAAATAATTAATCAAGATATTAAGCAAGCTATGGATCCAGCTCCTAAGCCAATCCCGAATGAAGCTGAACATTATGCCCAAGACAAACGTATTAATGCTAGACAGCAGATCATTATCCATGCTTATGACCATTTGCCTCAGGCAGATCAAATACCTATGGGTGAGGTCAAAGAGATAATTGACGCTATGGAGAATTACAGCGATGTATTAGGTCAGCTACACGCTAAACGAGCGTTGGTTATCGCTGCTGCCGGGATGCACAATATTGTCCTTATCGGATACATTATCACGTACTTGGGAAACTGTTCGTAAAAAGGTAATTCAAAAGAGGAGGTCAAGCATGTGACTGTGCATCATACTCTTGTTATAATAAAAGAAGAATTTAACAAATCAATCTATTATTATTCTTGTCCTTATTGTTATTGGGTTGTTGTATGGTGCTATGCATCCTGAAATCAGTGATAGATTTGCTGAAGGAGCTACTGGTATAGTCAAGTGGTTTTTTGAGTTAATTAAAGGTGCTATTACCTCATTACAGCCCGATTTCTCTAATACTTGATATTATCCTAACGACTCAAATAGCACCCTTAAAACGAAGGTGAGAGCATCTCAGGAGTATGTGATTGTGGAGTGTATGTTATTCTAAGAATAAATGAACGAGACATAGGCTAATATTTTGATTAGAACAATTATCTCAAATAAAAGGAGAGGTTGAATAAGTGGAGGAATTATATAACTTGATTCATCCAAAGTATGATGATTATTTGCGCCTTGATCAAGAATTAAGAATACCTTTAAGAAAAGATAATCAATTATCTATAACCGAATCGAAGATCCCGTTTTTAGAAGGTTATGATATCTCTACATGGTCTACAACTTTTTTTGATAAAGTGGCACAGGCAGAATTTAGTCTGATTAATTTATTGTATATATTTGAGCAAGGAATTAATGATGATGAGTGGCTTGTCAAGGGAAAGGGAACTGTTCGCCTTCTTCCTCATTTCGAACAGAAGGATTACTTTCTCAAATTTTATTTTGATTATTATGTTGATAATTTCTTCTATAAAGTTTCTTCTGCTTTAGATGTATTATCTCATATTAGTAATAGATTATATAATTGGAACATGTATAAGCCATCCTTTAAAAAATGTTGGGATCAAAAGGAATCAGAAAGTACTGTGAAATTATCAAATGAACAGCTTTACTTTGCCCTAAGAGAAATTATAGATAAGCCAATCTATAAAGATTTTAGACGAGTTAGAAATGACTTTACACATAATCATCCTCCTTCGTCTCCCACATCAGGTGTAATCTTTTATAAAGATAAGGAGAGGCCAGTGACTAACTTGGGGGGAGAAGAATATAGAATAACTAAATCTCTTTCTGGAGACCATATTGTGTATACTTCATCAGGTGAAATCAAAAAAATGGTACTAGAGGTTTGGGAGCTATTAATTGATGTAATTGATGTGGTTAATGAACATATGAGGTAGTTTGGAAAAATGAAGTCTATTTTAGCGAGCTTTTGCAGAAAGACAATATAAAACACCAATTTTACCATCCAGTTGCCCCCATATTGACGGTGACTGGAATTTTTTGTATCCACATCATCCGACATCGGACGGTTTGCTGCAAGTCGTCAAATTGACGTTTCTCCAAAACATGCCACATTGGGAGATGCGATGTCGCAACCGCCAACTTTGGCGTATGAAGCTAATTATATAGCTTGGTGCAACATGAAGATTCATCGACATCGGAGAAAATTGAACGCCTAGAATGGGCTAGAGAGCTTGAACAATTGGAAAGATTGAAGGCAAAGGAACGTCAAGGAACTCGTACAGACAATGATAACAACATTGGACAAAATTTTGCCCGAAGTAATGATGTTGTAGCCGATCAAACTGGTTTTGGTAACAAAGAGACCTATAGACAAGCTAAATACATAGCTGATAACGCCGATCCAGAAACTATATATGAGGGGTAAGGAAAATTTTCCTGAGGGTGAGATAGTAACGTTAGCCAAGATTTTGGCAAGGTTATATAAAAATCTCTAGTCACAGTGCTAACCAGCATGGCTAATGCTGAGACACGGCGATTCACCATGTTGAATAAAACTCACACGTAAATTGCCGTTGAGTTTTATTGTCGTGAATTTCGTCTTTAGAAGGAGTATCATCAAACTATATGGACACTCATTTTTCGGATGTCGCGTTTCACGACAACTGAAAAATATAATCCATTTTATGGGGAGTAAACTAACATGGATATAGACGAGAAAAATAATTTGCTAGAGCAATTGGAAACACTGTATCAAGAGGCTCTGCGTGAGGGAAAACAAAATCTATATACTAATTGGAGTGATTTTGTAATTAGCATAGAAATGATCAATGATGTTTTCAGGGAATTTAGAATGAAAAACATTGATAATTCTACATTAGCCTGCTCTTTTGAAGGAGAAGGTGGTTTTTAGGGTTTCAAGATTTTTGTTCAGTGGTAGAATTAGTGAAATAATAGACATGTTTTATCTTGGAGAGGTGAACTTATGATAAAAATGAATCTATTAGAAAATGGAACTGATTCTCTTAAATCCGCATATGATAAAATGCAAAAGTTGAACGAATTAGAGGAGGGGTTAGATCATTATCTTAAAGACATTGTGTTCTTCCTTAATCACGGAATTGAAATTTTATTTAAGCTTGTCTTGAAAAATAAGGGAGAAGAACTGATTTTCTCGAATATAAAAAAGTACAACATTGCAAAAGAGGAACAGATTAGAACGGAAAAGGATAATGTTTTTCAAGTAAATCCAAATTTAAAGACAGTTTCATTGATGGAGGCAATTGAAAAGTGCAAAAAAAATGAATTCGAAATAAGTGATGAATACGAGAATTCATTGATTTATCTCAATAAAATGAGAAATCAATTCATGCATTATGAAATCGAAATTTCTGATGAGGAAATGTTAAAATTGTTAATCAAATTGCAATT